>SKYF01000035.1 GCA_007128005.1 Bdellovibrionales bacterium | reverse complement strand
TATCTGCTGACCCAAATCAGTGAAGGTAAAACTACATGCAAGTATTTGAAGGTATCATTGCGCTAGTCGCGGACATCTTGACCTCCTTGGGGGTCAACCACACTATTTTCTATCAACTTGCTATTTTCTTAGTTGTCTATATCTTTCTCAGCCAAGTTCTCTTTAAGCCTTACTTTGCGGCCTTTGCACAGAGAAAAGAGAGGACGGTGGGAAATCAGGATAAGGCGGAAAGCCTCCTGGAAGATGCTAGACGCCTAGAAGAGGCCTTTGCTTCGCGAGCCAAGGAAATCAATGATCAAATTAGAGCTGTTTATGAGCAGGAGAAATCTCAGTCGCTCAAAACCCAGGAACGAGAAATGCTGGCTGCTCGTGAACAGGCCAAGGCCACAGTCGAAGCCAACCGAGCTCGCATTGAGGATGAGATTGATAGAGTTCAAAAAGAACTCAACGTACAGGCTCCGTTGGTCAGCCAAGCCATTGTTGCTCAATTACTTGGTAAGGATCTCAAAATATGAAACCTAAGAGAGTTGTTCTCGGACTCCACATGACCTTGTTTGCGCTGACCCTACTGACCCTACCCGAGTTCGCTTTGAGTGAAGGCTATTCAGCAGAGGTCGAAGTCCCCTGGAGCAAAGTTACTGCCCAGGTCGTCAACCTGACTATTTTTCTAACCCTGGTTGCTTTTCTCACACGAAAACAGATAGCGGGTTACTTTCGTTCCAGGTACGAATCCTATCACGACCTAGTTAACCGAGCAGAACAGTCGCGCCAAGAAGCTGAGAAGGTTCGTACGGAAATCCATCAAAGGTTAGAGCGCCTTGAAGCATCTGCACAGGAAAGTATTGAAACAGCTCGAAAAGAGGCCAAGGAGCTAAGTCAAAAAATTGAACAAGAAGCCCAGGATTTGACTGCTAAACTTCGCGCAGAGGCAGAAAAAAGTGCCTTTTTCGAACTTGAGCGGGCTAAAAGCGAGCTTCGTGAGGAGCTACTCGAGCTCTCACTACAAGCCGCTCAACAAGTCCTCTCCCAGTCCATAAATGGGACTGAGCAGAAACGCTTACAGGATGAGTTCGTAAATAAAATTCAGGCGGTGAATTGATGAAAGCTTCGGAGCTCTCTTTGCGCTATGCTAAAGCGATTTATATGCAGGCAGCTGAGGACGGAACGCAAGAGCAGATCCTCACCGAGTTAAGGGCGATCAGTGAGTCACTGGCTCGAGATAGGCAGACCCAGGATTTTTTCATGAGTCCAGTGGTCGATCGCCAATCAAAGGTGGATGTACTTAAGGCGGCCCTGAGCTCGTCTGGGGCCTCAGACCTATCTACCCACTTTGCCCTGCTGTTGGCCGAGCGAGGCAGGCTGAATTTGTTTTTGGAGGTAGTGGAAGCCTACCAACTGATTGCCGATGAAGAGCATGGTGTGACTCGTGGAACCGTTTATTCTGCTGGAGGCCTTGGGCCTCAGGACCGAGAGTTGATACAGAGCCAGGTTGAGAAAGTAACAAAAAAGAAAGTCATATTGACCTACAAGGAAGACAGCAGACTCATTGGTGGATTGGTGGCCCAAGTAGGCAGCTACACTTTTGACGATTCACTGACTTCGCATTTGAGAAGATTAAAAGAAGAACTAAACAGGAGAGCGCATTAACCATGGAAATTTCAATCCGTGCCGATGAGATCAGTCGTGTTCTAAAAGAGCAGATCAAAAACTACAGTAAGACAGTTGAGGTCAGTGAGACCGGGAGTGTTTTGTCCATTGGCGATGGAGTGGCTCGTGTCTATGGCCTGGAGAACGCTATGGCTGGAGAGCTCGTCGAGTTCCCCGGTGAGACCTTTGGTATGGTCCTTAACCTTGAAAAAGACTCTGTGGGAGTGGTTATTCTTGGAGAAGACCGTGGGATTAAAGAGGGCGACACTGTTAAACGCACCAAAAAAATTGTTCAAGTCCCAGTGGGAGAAGCGTTGCTTGGCAGGGTTGTAGATGTTCTGGGAAATGCAATTGATGGTAAGGGTGCCATTCAAACAGAACACAGTCGAATTGTAGAGACAAAAGCACCAGGTATTCTCGCTCGTCAGCCCGTATCTGAGCCTATGCAGACAGGCATTAAAGCCATTGATGCGATGATTCCAATTGGACGGGGTCAAAGGGAGCTAATCATTGGAGACCGCCAAACAGGAAAAACGGCAATTGCAATCGATACAATTATCAACCAAAAGGGCCAAGATGTTTACTGCTTCTATGTTGCTATTGGGCAAAAGCGCTCGACAGTTGCCCAGGTTGTAGAAAAGCTCCATGCAGCAGGAGCAATGGAGTATACAACAGTGATTGCGGCCACGGCCTCAGAGTCAGCTCCGCTACAGTACTTAGCACCTTATGCTGGGGTGGCAATGGCTGAGTACTTTAGGGACTCAGGTCGACATGCGCTCATTATTTATGATGACCTGACAAAGCAGGCCCAAGCCTACAGACAGCTGAGCCTCTTGTTACGCCGCCCGCCTGGTCGTGAAGCTTATCCTGGAGACGTTTTTTACATCCACTCTCGATTATTGGAGCGTGCAGCAAAGCTGAGCGAAGCCCAAGGGGGAGGTTCCTTAACGGCTCTTCCTATCATTGAAACTCAGGCCGGGGATATTTCTGCCTACATCCCCACCAACGTGATTTCGATTACAGATGGACAAATCTTCTTGGAATCAGATCTGTTCTACAAGGGTGTGCGCCCAGCAATTTCAGTGGGTAAGTCAGTTTCTCGGGTGGGTGGTAATGCCCAAATCAAGGCGATGAAGCAAGTTGCTGGAACATTAAAATTGGAGTTGGCTCAGTTTAGGGCCCTGGAGGCCTTTGCGGCCTTTGCCTCTGACTTAGATAAGGCTTCACAAAAGCAGCTGGCTCGAGGCCGAAGACTGGTTGAGCTTCTCAAGCAGCCCCAGTATGCCCCAGTTGCAGTTGAAGCTCAGATCTGTATGATTTGGGCTGCGACCAATGGGCACTTAGACCATATAGAAGAGAGCCAGGTGGGCCGGTTTGAGAAGGAGTTTTTGGAATTCCTGATGCAGAAGCACAAAGCTCTGGCCGACCGTATTCGTGAACAGAAAAAAATGTCTGAAGAAAATGTGGATGACCTCAAACAAGCGCTTGAGGAGTTTAAGGCAATATTCAAAGCGGAACAGGCCTAAAGAGGTCTGCAGTTTAAGGTAGGTTATGGCCAGTCTAAAAGATATTCGCTCGCGGATTAGTAGCGTAAAAAATACGCAGCAGATCACGCGAGCTATGAAAATGGTTTCAGCAGCAAAACTGCGTCGGGCCCAGCACAATATTGTGAACCTTCGGCCCTACGCCAATCGGATTTTGTCTCTGATTGGGGATATTGCTGCTACTCAAAGAGTCTCCCATCCCCTCCTAGAGCCCATAGAGAGCCCCAAAAGCGTCCTTGTGCTAGTAGTGACCAGTGATCGCGGTCTGTGTGGTGGCTTTAATGCCAATATCAACAAATTTGCCTACGATTTTTATCGTCAAAACCAAGGTAAATACTCCAAAATGGATTTCCTATTGGTGGGGAAAAAAGCCATAGAATTTTTCAAAAAGCGCCAAGTGGAGCCTGTAGATACGATGTTGAATTTGGCTAAAGATGTCTCATACCCCTTGGCAGCGAAAGTCGCAGATAGGTGTATGACAGCTTTTAGCCAAGGCGATTATGAAGCAGTATATTTGATTTACAATCAGTTTAAATCAGCCATATCTCAAGAAGTCATATGCGAGCGTCTTCTTCCTATTTCTTTAGAGGCTACCAATTTTGCGGACGAAGAAAAGAAGAGCAAAGAGGGGCCAGCCTTTTCAAAAGATCTTATTTTTGAACCAAAGCCCGAGGAGATCATAGAAGAGCTCCTCAACAAGCATTTTGCCGTACAGGTCTATCGCTGTATGTCTGAAAGTGTAGCGGCAGAGCATGGGGCTCGTATGTCGGCCATGGAAAATGCCACTAAAAATGCTGGTGAAATGATTGATGGTTTAACACTGACTTACAACAAATTACGACAGGCATCTATCACCACTGAGCTGATTGAAATCACCAGTGGGGCTGAGGCCTTAAAAGCCTAGGAAAAAGCCTAGGGGAATGCTTAAGAGGAGATCCGCAATGGAATATGGAAAAATCAGACAAGTGACAGGTCCCGTAGTAGACGTGGAATTCTCCCAGGGAGATCTACCCCCAATCAATACGGCACTGCGCGTGTCCAACAAGGCCATTGATGACAGGGAGGGCAACCTAGTTTTAGAGGTTGCTCAACACTTAGGGGATCGTGTTGTTCGAACCATTGCCATGGATTCTACGGATGGTCTTGTCAGGGGTGGTCAGGTGCAAAACACAGGAGATATGATTGCTGCCCCTGTCGGCAAAGAGGTGTTGGGTCGTATTCTCAACGTTGTGGGGGATCCAGTGGACGAGGCAGGCCCCGTCGGGGCCAAAGAGTTTTGGCCGATTCACAGGGAAGCACCAAAGTTTGAAGATCAGGCCACGGCCTCTGAGATGCTTATGACGGGAATTAAAGTTGTGGATCTACTGGCTCCCTATGCAAAGGGCGGTAAGATTGGGCTTTTTGGTGGTGCGGGCGTGGGTAAAACCGTACTTATCATGGAGCTAATAAGAAATATTGCCACTGAACACGGTGGCTACTCAGTTTTTGCGGGAGTTGGAGAAAGAACTCGAGAAGGAAACGATCTTTACTTAGAAATGAAGGAGTCGGGAGTTATCGAGAAAACAGCCCTGGTTTATGGTCAAATGAATGAGCCTCCTGGAGCTAGAGCTCGAGTGGCCTTAACTGGTTTAACCATGGCTGAGTATTTTAGAGATCAAGAGAACCAGGACGTTCTATTGTTTGTAGACAATATCTTCCGCTTTACTCAAGCAGGCGCTGAGGTTTCGGCCCTTCTTGGACGCATTCCCTCGGCAGTGGGATATCAGCCGACCCTAGGAACTGAAATGGGGAATCTGCAAGAGCGAATCACCTCAACAAAAAAAGGGTCTATCACCTCTGTTCAAGCCGTATATGTGCCGGCGGATGACTACACAGACCCCGCCCCTGCAACCACCTTCACTCATTTGGATGCCACAACCAACTTGGATAGGGACATTGCGGCTATGGCGATTTTCCCGGCGGTTCATCCTCTCAACTCAACTTCGCGTATTTTGAGCCCAGATGTGGTGGGACAGGAGCATTACAAAACAGCTCGTGATGTCCAGGCTCTGCTTCAGCGCTATAAAGAACTCCAGGATATTATTGCGATTTTGGGTATGGATGAGTTGAGTGAAGAAGATAAACTTGTCGTATCAAGAGCAAGAAAAGCCCAGAGGTTCTTATCTCAGCCATTCTTTGTGGCTGAACAGTTTACCGGGATGAAAGGTAAATATGTTGATATCAAAGACACCGTAAAAGGTTTTAGAGCTATTCTAGACGGCCAAGTAGACGAAATTCCTGAGCAGGCTTTTTATATGGTGGGCACATTAGAGGATGTCTACGAGAAGGCAAAAACTCTATAGTCCTTAAGTGGGAGAAAACATGTTGATGTTCAGTCTGGTCACACCAGAGAAAAAAGTGATCACGGACATGGAAGTAGAAGAACTTCTAGTTCCGGCTTATAAGGGTCAGCTCAACATTTTACCTGGGCACGCACCCTTAATGACCACTTTGAGTGTAGGTGTCCTTTGTTATAGGGAAAAAGGAAGCTCTACTTGGGAAAGTGTCGCCATTAGTTGGGGCTACTGTGAAGTGAGTCCCAAGGGAGTTGTTGTTTTGGCGGAGACAGCTGAGACCAAAGAAGAAATCGATAAAGATAGAGCCATCGAAGCACTTAAGAAAGCGCAAAAGGCACTTATGGATCCAGATCTTGAACCTGACCAAATAAAAAAGTTCCAAAGGAAAATTGAACGAGCTCAAGCCAGGATTGATCTAGCTCAATAGAGGTACTCTCCGAGCCAAAGGCCTATTTGGGGGTCTTGAGAGTAAGTGTCAATCACGGCAAAGTACTGGTGCCTTTCTCTCAAGGCCCCAGGGTAGGTTGTGTTCACCACAATGGTGCGCATTTTTACGGACGCAGGTAGGGCCCGAAGCTGGCGTAGACTGCCAGTTCCAGAAAGATAAAATACGGCCAAACTCTCCGGCTGGTCGATCATTTGCGGATGACTTTGAGCCGGATTCCTGGGCCCAATAGGAATATGAATGGGCATAGGGCTTTCACTTTTCATTGCCTTTAGGCTAGAAAAGAACTCTGCATCTGCGGAATAAACAAACACTTGCCTGCCTTTTCCGAGACCTCTTTTGAGCCGGGCCTCGCGTTGAAGTCCTTGGGAAAAATGCCATCTTGATATGGACTGGCTGAGCCTCATCTGTGCCTGATTGATTTGGCGAATAAACTCCTCAAAATCAATGGTATTGGGGTTGGCTTGAAGTTCCGGCTGAGGAAGCTGTAGCTTTGTGGCAAGGATCCTCCGTAGGCTTCGATGGAGTCTCTCCTCGGAAATTCTGCCGGATTTGACGGCTTTGATTAGGGCCTTCTGTGCGGATCTTTGGTGCCGAAGGGTCCAGGCGATCATCACCATATCATTGCCAGCTTCTATGGCCCGTACAGCCCTCTCACCAGTTTCCCTATAGAAATCGGCGCCCTGCATTTCGAGGTCATCTGTCAGAACAATTCCCCTATAGCCAAGTCGGGTGCGCAGGAGGCCTTTGATAATGGGTCGAGAAAAAGACGAAGGTGTCCCTGAGGGATCAAGAAGGGGAAAGGCCATGTGAGCCATCATGATGGCAGAGGGATAAGCGGCCTGTGAAAAGGATGCAAAGGGAATCAAATCCGACTGTAAAAGCTCTTCAAGGCTTGCCTTCTTTACTGGCAAGGTATGGTGACTGTCTTCCAAAATGGCCCCATGCCCGGGAAAATGCTTAGCGGTGGGCAGGACAGCCTCCTTCCACAGACCCTCCGCAAATCTAGTACCCATAACACCAACTCTTTGGGGATCCTGCCCAAAAGAACGCTGTCCGATAAAGCTGGGACTATAAGGGTCTGAAAGATCCAACACTGGGGCCAGGTTCATGTTAAAACCAAGCTGTCTCAGGAGTCGGCCGGTCAATCGGCCGACAGACTCAGCAACACTGGGATCCCCGGTTTGACCAACAGCTGCAGCACTCAAGGGAGGAGGTTGAGTACGTATTCTAACGACGGGACCCCCTTCTTGATCGACCATTATGAGTAGGGGCAAGCCGCTATGTCTTATGGATTGAAGCTGCAAGCTGTGATTCTTTTGCGCCAGCTCTGAAAGAGTTCCGACATTGTGGCGAAAGCTAATGATCCCCCCGGGCTTTAGCTCTTGAATCAGCTCAAGAGTTCCCTCCTGAACAGAGGTTCCGCGGTAGCCAAAAACGAGAAGTTGGCCGACTTTTTGTTCTAAGGTCATCTTTGAAAGCATTCCCTCGATTCGGTCATCTGTGTGAGCCAGAACCTCAAGTCCATAAAGACTCATCAGGACGAAAGAAATGATTTTAAGCCCATAGCCAGACCCAGAAGAGTTTCTACAAGAGAAATTCCTCACTATTGAGTATAATTTGGCTATGTTTAATCTTCTTTTCAAAATCGTCCCCGTACAGTTTGTGGCATCCCTAGCACTTATCGGGTGTTTCACGTTGGGGGCTGAGGTTTTAGGGGCGGACCTAGACGATGGTCTTTGGGTAGAGGTGGAGCCCACTCACCTCATTCCGGACGTCTCCACCCGGCAAGGGTTTCAGCTCTTGCCATATAGAGAGAGAAGACCAAAATGGAATTCTGTTTTTTCCATAAGTGTGAGTGGCTTCCACCCGGTGTACTATGATCCGGACTTCGTTTCGGTAAACTTTGAAACCCTCTACGGAGAAAACGTCCAGTACTCTCCGGAGATCCAATGGACTTACAAGCGGAATACTGGAATCGGATCTTTTGGGCTAGATCTTGGACTGGCCTACTATCAGACAAGCTCCCTAGACCAGGTTGAGATTGGTGATGCTCTCCTCAATGTTGACTCCCAGTTGACAATTGTAGTTGCCCGTTTGGGCTTCTCTCTAAGTCTGGACACACTCCTTCCTTCAGAGCCCTACGTTGTACCCTACCTAGCTGGCGGACTCTATACGGCCTACTATCGAGAAACCCAGGCTAGCCTAAGTTTCAATGGAACCACTCAAGTCGCCCCCTATTTTTCAGGGGGAGTTAGATTTCAGTTGGACTGGATTGACCCCATGGCTGCAAGAGAGGCTTACTTTAATTCGGGAATCAACAATTCCTTTTTATTCGCTGAGGCTCGAAAAATGATGGCCTCACAAGCGGAAAAAGATCCCGATCTTGAGACAGATCTATTTTGGCTGGCCGGACTGAGTCTAGAGTTCTAGAGATTTGGACACAGAGAAGTTAAGTAGTTGAGTTCATCATACACCTTGGGCCAAGTAATCTCATGCATACGAACAATTAATCGACTGTCCGGAGTGATAGAGTACTTTTTGTTTGGACGAGTTGAGAGTTCTATGACTCTATCAGTAGTCAAAGGCGTCTGTGGTGTAAAGGCCAAGCTGAGACCAATTTTTCCAGCACTGATATCGCGAATGCCCAGCTTTTTACAATTCAGCCGAATGAGCATCAGCCCCATCAAGTTGATGACTTCCTCTGGAAGCTTTCCATACTGATCGCGTAGGTCCGCCTCTATTTGCTCCACATCTTCGGGGCCGCGGATACTGCTAAGAGCTCTATAATAGACTAAGCGCTGACGGATGTCGGAGATATACTTATCAGGAATAAGGGCAGGTATGCGCAGATTGATCTCGGGCTCGACTTCCGCGGCTGCAACTGTTCCTCCTCGAGCCAGTTGAATGGCCTCCTCCAGAAGCTCCAAATAGAGGTCATAGCCAACCGCATTGGCATGTCCAGATTGTTCTTCCCCAAGGAAGTTACCAGCACCTCTAAGCTCCAAATCATGGTGGGCAATGCGAATACCACTACCAAGGGCCGTGTTTTCCTGCAGGGCCTTGAGTCGCTCCTGTGCATCCGAGTCAATCCGTTTATGGGGAGGAACCAAAAGATAGCAGTAAGCCCGTTCTTTTGCTCGACCCACACGTCCACGCAATTGATACAATTGACTCAGTCCAAACTGATGGGCCTCGTTGATAAACATGGTGTTGGCCCTAGGAATATCCATTCCCGACTCAACAATGGTTGTGCACAAAAGCAAGTCGATTTCATGGTTAAAAAAAGCCAGCATATTTTTTTCCAGCTCGGCTTGGTCCATTTGCCCGTGTCCGACGCGAATCTTGACTTCCGGTAAAAAAGCTCGCAGTTCATCGGCCAAGGCGTAGATGCTCTGCACACGATTATGAATAAAGTAAATCTGCCCGCCCCTGGAAATTTCACTCATCACAGCCTTGCGAATGATTTCCTGATCAAATTTGCAAACAAAGGTTCTGGTGGGAAGGCGATCAATGGGAGCTGTGTTGATTAAGCTGAGGTCGCGCACACCCATAAGGCTCATGTTGAAAGTCCGCGGGATAGGCGTTGCGGACATAGACAAGTTATCAATGGTGGCCTTCATCTTTTTGAGAGACTCCTTGTGGCGCACACCAAACTTTTGCTCTTCATCAATAATCAGTAAGCCCAAGTCCTTAAAAACGACATCCTTGCTGAGCAGCCGGTGGGTGCCAATCACAATGTCGACCTCACCTGTCTTGATCCCATTTAGGCATTCATTTAAGGCCTTCTTCTGTACGAAGCGATTCAGAGAGCAGATTTTTACAGGCCATTTTTTAAACCTTTTGCGAAAGGTCTCAGCGTGTTGAAAGGATAAAATAGTGGTAGGGCAAATAAGGGCCACCTGCTTTCCATCTTGAACAGCTTTAAAAGCTGCTCGCATGGCCACTTCGGTTTTTCCAAAGCCCACATCTCCACAGATCAGACGATCCATGGGCTTTGTTGAAGTCATATCTTGAATCACGTCTTCAATGGCGCGCATTTGATCGGGGGTCTCCTCAAAGGCAAAGGCGGCCTCAAAGCTGAGAAAGTCTTCATCTGGTGCTGAAAAAGGTATTTTTTCAGCCTGAGCCCGTTGCGAGTAGATTCGCAAAAGCTCGTCAGCAATTTCTCGTAGGTGGTTTTTTACTTTAACCTTGGTTTTTTCCCACTGCTGCCCGCCCAACTTGTCAATGAGGCTGGTGGAGGTAGGGCCCACAAATTTTTGGATCTGACCGACTCGATAAACGGGCAGGTAGAGTTTATCGTTTCCTTTATAGGAGAGTTCAATAAACTCTGCATCGACACCCTGAATGGGCATAACCTTCAGTCCCTGATAAAGGCCCACCCCATGTGCCTTGTGGACAATAAAATCTCCGGGTTTGAGATCGGCAAAGCTGATATCAGCAACTATTTTTTTTACATCACGGGGCTGGGATGACTTGCGAATGGAGCTTCGCTTGTGGCCAAAAAAGTCGTCTTCACGTAAAAAAACCACCTGCTCATCTTGAAAGCGCAGGCTATCTTCAAGGTGCCGAGGCAGTATATGGATGAGGGTCGTCTTAAGGTTTTGAGC
>SKYF01000021.1 GCA_007128005.1 Bdellovibrionales bacterium | reverse complement strand
GGATTATAGGGAACGCCACCATTTGCTGCCATGGCCTGGGCCTCTATAGAAGTATTCATTTCCGCCTGAATCACATCAGCTGGCTTTCCACCCAGTAACTGATCTAACCAGTACTCAGCACCTGGCAAATCTGGCAACCTCGCTAAGGAGTTATCATAGGCATCGCAAATAGATTGATGTTGTGGGGATGTCAGGCACCACAGACTCATATCTGGTTCTGGGTCTGGGGGAGGCGTACAAGTGGGATGTCCAGGACACACTACGGGATCTGGAGCCCCTGCTCCACACCCACCCCAACATGTACCCAGTGAAATGCTACAAGCCGTTCCGCAAGCTCCTTGTGGCCCCTGAATTCCCGTAGGCCCCGTGAGCCCGACCGGTCCTTGAGCTCCCCGCGGCCCAGGAAAACCCGTAGGCCCCCGAAAGGCCTCAAGAGGTACACAGCCGTTGTCATCGGAATCAGTTAGAAAGCTCAAACCATCACTGACTTCTTTACTAAAACCCACAAAAACTTGATTGAATTGGATGCATGTAGCTAAAGGTGAAGCGTTGGTCGCCATATTCCTTCTGGAGATAAAATTGAAGCTGTAGTTATTTGTGTTGAGCAGAACCTCGGACTGATATTCCGGTAGAACTGAAAAGCTGAGTCTGACTAAATCAACTGGATACTTACACTGCTCGTCACCAGCGCAGCGCACCAACCATTCCAGCTTTATCTCTAAGGGACAAAACTCATTAACTGTTCCCCCAGTACAGGGGTTGCCGTTGAGATCATAGCGAACACTTGAGTTGGAATCTAAAACTAGAGTCCCGTCAGCACTGTATAAATCAATAAAGCCACCTGTTCCATTTGGACAAGACGAGGGAAAAGTTGTACGACAGTCCATTAATGGATTGTTCTCAAGGGTCTTATTCCAAGACGATTGACTAGATATGGTATGCAAAATCTTCTGTCTTTTGAGAGTCAGGGAATCTTGAGTTCTTGTCGTCAATAAATCAGAACCAATAAAACTGATGACTTGAAGGGTCATCACCGTATTAGCCGTGATGATGGCTAGAACCACCATCATTTCTGTCAGACTAAACCCCCATCTATTAAATACCATGCTAAATTTAAACATCACTCCCCTTTTTCAACAAGAAGCACTGGGTCCCTGTGGGCCTTGTGGACCAGTTGGTCCCTGTGGGCCCCTTGGCCCTTGCGGACCTACGCGTCCTGGACCTCCTTGAAACCCCCTAGGCCCGACAAGAGTCTCATACGGAACACAGCCTTGGGCATCTGCATCGGTACCATTAAAAGACTGTCCTTCTCCGATAAAAACCTTTCCCTGTCCTGCACATGCTAACAGAGGAGTCTCATGCCCCCCTAAAGAGTTCCGTGGCTGCTCCACGACATTATAATTAACCGCATTGAATGGAATCGTCCTGCGCGGATTTTGTGCCAAATACCTAAACTCTATAGAGATAAAGTCTTGCTGGCTATCGCACAATTCGTTGCTACAGAGTGCCCGCCAGAGAACCTTAACACCAATGGGGCAAGCGTCATTTCCGTCAACCTGGTTAAATGTATTGCAAAGGGTCCCATTGACTGTAAATCCGTTCACATCAAGGGTAGAGTCAAAAATTTCATTCCCTTGATTGTCAAAAATAATAATCTCGCGGACAGATGTCGAATCTCCATTACAGTAGGGATCCGCATCACTCGTACACTCCAAAAAACTTTGAGTGGCGACCATATGTTGCCATGAAGCCTCGTTAGAAACCGCATTGATTAACGATTGACGAACTGACACCACTGTTGATTTTGCCATTATGTGACGTTGATTATTATGAACTAAATCCAAAACATTGGCCAAGCCCACCCAAACAAACCCGCTGATACCTATTACCAAAATAACTTGTAACAAACTAAAACCAGAGGGATTCCCTAGCATTCTGCTGCCACGCTTATTTTTCAGAGATTTTTTATTAAACACGACTTGCCTTCCTCTTTTCCTCTATTCTTCTCGGCAGAAATCGCCATTATTTAAAAAAAATCTACATCAAATCGCTAATTTGTTAGAAAATAGTCAGCGACAGGAAACACTGTTGTTGAGTGTCTTTTTTTGACACGACAAGATACGTCTCAACTTGAGACACTCTCGAGTCAACTTGTTAAGGGGGAAGTGGAAATTTTCGCCCGTTCTGGCTATACTTTGAGATATGGCCGGAAATACCAAGAAGCTCCTAAACAAGTATTTTATGAGACCCATGCCCGCTGTGATGCTACTAGGCCTCCTCAACATCGGCTGTGCGGGCCCAAGCTCCCCATTTGGAGGAATTTTTTGGAGCAGTGGTGATGGGAGAAAGGTCAATCTGGAGGCTTCAAGGCAGGCGGCTCCACCTGTAGCCTTTGTGCCCAGTCGTCAACTGCTGCACAAACCTACAGATTTGCGCATTGCCATTGCCCCCTCGGCCTTGGGTGAAGAGACTGAGCTGTCGGCCCTTCAGGGCCTTGAAAATTTGGATCTTGTGATCTCCTACAATGGCCGCGACATCACCCAGTCCTTCAAACGATATCAGAGCTCCTCTGAGCCTCCAGCCAGTGGGCCTGACCCGGAAACAATCTGGCTCAAGTTTCCAAGGCTCAGGCTCTCGCCCGCACAATCCCACAACATCGAGTTCTTTGCTCGGCCCCTGGGCTCGGACCGCCCCTACACTCAGGCCAATTATCTTCCCCCTTACTGTGAACTCAATGAACGCCGAAGTGTGGCCGACACCAGTCCCTTTTCCCCTGACCCTGATCTCCTGCAAAGCATCTTGCAAGTTTCTGAGCAGTATCAAATCAACCCGGCACTTATGGTGGGCCTGATCGCTCAGGAGTCGGGCTTTCGGTCGACGGCGGTGAGTTCGGCGCGGGCTGTGGGCTTGACCCAGGTGACCCCCGTGGCGGCAGCTGAGATTGAGCGACGCAGACCCCAGTGGACCCGCCACCCCAGCCTGAGCCGCTGGAGCCCGCGGGAGATCCGCCAAGCCATTGATCAGGGCCGAGTCACCGCTCGACAGGACTGGCGCCTGGATCCCAAGAAGTCCATTGAGGGTGGAGCTCTTTACCTTGAGTACTTGGAGCGTTATTGGAACCTACAAAGTCATACTGAGCTTTTAGATCAGCACCCAGAAATCGACTACGGGGCCGTGATCCTTGCAAGCTACAACTCGGGAGCCGCTCGAGTTAAAAATCGCATCCTGGACAACCCCTCTGATTGGCTCGGAGCACCCGGACTCACTGAGGCCTTTCGCTACGTCAATAGCATCTACTCCTATTGTTACCATTTTGCTGCCCAAGAGGAGAGTGCAGACGAGGAGGTGGCCCTGTGAGAAGAAAGCCTTGGCCCCTGAACCTCTATGCCTTCGTCTTACTGGGCATTGCCTTGAGTTTTCCTGTGCAGTTGGCTTGGCTCTATGAAGTTCCCCTCAGCGAGATCAGGGAGCTTGGACGGCTGCTGACGGATCTCAACATGCTGACCATGACCCTGCTGTTTGCCTCTTCAGTAGCGGCTCTTAAGGGTTCAAAGGCCACGCTTTACTTGGCTCCGCTGACAGCAGTGGCTGTCGTCTTCAACAACTGGTGGGTGGGTTATGTGGGAAGTGATTTTTCGATGTGGCAGACGGCTCTTGCCTCTGCGGCCTTTCTAGCCCTGTCCTATGTTCCCTTTCACGGCAAAGTCTTTGCCGCACTTAAAAACCCACAGATGCAGTGGTGGAGATCCGCTCCCCGAGTGCAGATTGAGGCCCCAGTTTTTATTTTGGACAGCCGTCTCAACCAGGAGTGGCTCAGTGACCCCGATCCCATCGAGGCCAAGACCTTTGACCTCTCCACCACAGGGGCTTTTTTAACTGTGCCCACAGCCCTGCGCCTTGGAGTCGAAGTCGGCGACATCATGCAGGTAAAAATCCGCCTCTCCGACCAGCCTGAGTTGGTCAAAAAGGCCAAGGTGGTGCGCAAAGCCTCGGCCCGGGGCAGCTATCCCGATGGGATCGGCGTGCAGTTTCTCTAGCCCCCCTTTTTTTTGGGGCAAGTTGGCGCACTGAGCACTTGCTTTCAATGGGCTTTGCCTTCAAGTTGGGCCCCTATGTCTGGTTCTATGTCTGGTTCTATGTCAGTGTCTAGGTCCATACTGGATCCCTCCACCCAGAATCTAGTGAAGCTCAGTGGTGTGGTCGAGAGGGTGACCTATCACAATGTGGAGAATGGCTGGTCCGTTCTCAAAGTGGCCCCCTTTGCCGAGCCGGGAAAACTCGCCACCGTGGTTCTTCACCAAGCCAAGGTCTTTGCCGGAAGCTCTATGGAGTTTTGGGGCCACTGGGCTCACCACCCCAAGCACGGCGATCAGTTTAAGGCCGTTCAGGCCATTGAAAAGAAGCCTGCCTCTAGCGCCGCTTTGGAAAAGTACCTGGGCTCTGGGCTTATCAAAGGGGTGGGGCCAGTCACAGCCAGCCGCATTGTGCGCCACTTTAAAGAGCGCACCCTGGAGGTTTTTGAAGAGCATATGGACGAGCTTCTGCGGGTGCCAGGAATCGCCGAGAAAAAGCTTCTGGACATAAAAAACTCCTGGGCCGAGCACAAGGCCATCCGCGATGTCATGATGTTCCTACAGAGCTATGGCATCAGCACCCTGTTTGCCGTTAAGATCTTTAAGACCTATGGAGACAAGGCCATTGCCATTGTCTCTGAAAACCCCTACCGGTTGGCCAAGGATATCTACGGCATCGGTTTTTTTTCCGCAGACAAGATTGCCCTGAGCATGGGCTTTGCTGAAGACGGCGCCCCTCGCATTGAAGCTGGAGTCAAACACATCCTGGCCTCAGCTCGCGAGGCCGGACATTGCTTTTTGGTCAAGAAGCAAATCCTTGAGTCTACGGTTGAGCTTCTAAAAATCGAGGACAGGGAAAAAATTGAAAGTCTCTTGCAGAGCCTCTTGCAAAAAAATGAAATCAAATGCCGCCACCTCAAAAGCCCCTGCGCCGATGAGGCCTACTACTCCAATAGCCTCTACTACGATGAGCAGGCCGTGGCCGAGCAGGTGCTGACCCGACTTGGACATTCTCCCCAAGTCGATGGAGCCCGAGTGAAGAAGTGGGTCAAGGGCTACTGCCAAAAGCACTCCATACAGCTGTCTGACGAGCAAGAGGACTCGGTTCTTGGGATCGTGGGCAAAAGCTTTTCTATTCTCACTGGAGGCCCTGGCTGCGGCAAGACCACGACCACCAAAGTGCTGGTCAAATTACTACAGGCCATGGGCAAAAAGGTGGCTTTGGCAGCCCCCACAGGACGGGCTGCTCAGCGCATGAGTGAGGTGATTGGCCAAGAGGCCAAGACTCTGCACCGCCTTCTCGAGTGGGAGCCCAAAGCCAATGGCTTTCGCCGCTGCGAGGAAGAGCCTCTGGCAACGGACTTTTTGATTGTCGACGAGTGCTCCATGCTGGACATCAGCTTGGCGGCAGCCCTGCTTAAGGCCGTCCCCCCAAAGGCTCAGGTGCTGTGGATCGGCGACCCCGATCAACTGCCCTCAGTGGGTGCAGGAAATGTCTTGCAGGATCTGCTGCGCTCACCAAAGCTGCCCGTCTTTCGCCTCACCAAGGTCTTTCGCCAGGCCGAAGAGTCTCTGATCGTGCGCTATGCCCACCAGATCAACCGCGGCCTTGTGCCCAAAGTGGAGTCGCCCTTTCACAAGCCCGATCTGTGGCACAAGAAGGCCAGTTGTCTCTTTATCGATGCTGAAGAGGCCACTCAGGAGCAGATCAAATTTCTCCGCCGAGCCAAGGCGGCAATGGCCCAGGTGCTCAACCAGGGCGAGGAGCAACTCATTCAACAGGGCGACCAGGTGACAGCCAAAATGATCCGCTCAGAAAAGGGGCCAGAGGGGCCAGAGAAGCCGGATGAGCCCGGTGATTCCGATGAAAGCCGCCTCCTCATTCAAAAGTTTGATAATCCTCTGGACCGCAGTGAGGTCCAGGCCCCCGTCTTTGTGATCCCTGAACGCTTTCGCCATGTGCAACTGGAGCAGCTGCAACTGGCGCAAAATCAGGGGGCTGTGGCCGAACTGAAAACTCTGCTTCGTGCCGTTCACCCCTGGTCAGCTCTGCACTATGGCCTGTCGGCCTTGGATGTGGTCCTCCACCTCTACCAAAAAACCATCCCCCGGCACTTTGGCTCAAGCCTGGAGGTCCAAGTCCTCTCCCCCCAAGTCCGGGGCAGCCTTGGCACTTTGAACTTAAACGCAGCACTTCAGCAGCGCCTCAATCCCGAAGCCCCCGGTCGGCCTCAGATGCGTTTGGGAGAGAGAATTTTTCGCCTCGGTGACCGTGTCATACAGACCCGTAACAACTACGATCTGGGTGTCTTTAACGGAGACATCGGACAGATTTCTGCAATTGATTTTGAGAGTGGCTGCCTAGAGGTCAGTTTTGGCAAAGGGCCCTCCCCTCAGGTCGTCACCTACGAACGCCAGGATTTGAGTGAGATCTCCCTGGCCTACGCCATCACTGTGCACAAATCCCAGGGCAGTGAATTTGATGCCGTCATTATCCCGGTGAGCACCCAGCACTTTAAGATGCTCTTTCGCAATTTGATTTACACTGGGCTCACCCGAGCCAAAAAGCTCTGTGTCTTTGTGGGCAGTCGCAAGGCTCTTTCAATGGCCGTAGGCCAAATGGATCAAGGTCACCGCCAAACCGCTCTGACCGAGTTGATCGACCTACCAAGTTGATCAACCTACTGCTGCCTCCTCAACAACTGTCCCTTTGTTGTCCTTAGCTCTAATGATTTCTTAAGTCTGAGGGCTCTTAGAGCAGCCGATAGCTAAACTAGCCGCTAGGGTCAGGGCAGGAATAAGGTGTAGGTTCTGGTTCAATGATCTCACTTTACAATCTCCTTTACTGGCTCGGCCAATTTATCCGCTGGGCCCATTTAAAGCAAAATCTGGTCCAGTCTCTTTTTAAACGGAGCCAAGGCCCTCCCCAAATCCTGACCAAATTGGTCTCATCCCATGGTTCCAGTGACAAAATCCGGCAGGAAGCCCTTCACCTCAGCTCCGCTTGTTCCACGAGGGCACAGCCAAGGAGGACACTCAATTGTTTGACTGTGAGCCCTTCCTAGAGATATTTTTGGCGGAGAATCTGATTGGTCGTTCGTGGCCGCGGGTCGCACCAATGATACCCTTGGTATCAAAAAATCAAACTTTTAAGTGGGGTCGCATTTGGCGGAATCAAGACATGAGGCGGCTACAATGGCGGCGGTCACGGGGAAAGCCCCGAGCTTGTCATTGCTCTTAAAAAAAAGCGGCAATCAATGAAACAACAGCACTCGAACTCATGGCACAAGTCCCTATACAGCGAATACTTCGCTAAAAGTGGGTTAGACTCAAAAGCCAAGCATTCCCAAGCCCGGAAAGAGGTCAAGTTCTTACTTGATATCCTGGAACTAGAGAGGGGCGCAAAAATCTTAGATGTCCCTTGTGGGACTGGTCGCCACGCGCTTGCTTTTGGCCAGCGAGGCATGGAGGTGGTTGGCGTAGATATCAGCCCTTCTTGCTTAAAGCTGGCGCGCAAAAACTGTAAGGGCCTTAAAAACATAAAAGTAAAAGCGGGAGACATGGGTCAACTGGATTGGGCCCGAAATCAGTTTGACCTAGTTACGAATATGTTCTCAAGTTTTGGTTATTTTAAGACCGCAGGCGAAAACAAAAGGGTTTTGGCGGGCTTCAAAAGCGCACTTCGCCCCGGCGGGGCCGTGGTGATTCAAGCCATCAATAGAGAGTGGCTCCTCAAAATCTTTGACCCCGCAAGATGGGGTGAAAGTAAGGGATACTATTGGCAAGAAGGAAGTCGCTATGAGCCGGACACCAGGTATGTGGAGTCAAACCGGATGTTCATCAATAAGAAGACCGGCAAAGGTGAACGATCCTACAATCGGATACAAGTCTACTCAATCCCAGAGATGAAGAGGCTTATGAGAGATGTGGGTCTAACAAAGATCAAAGTTTTTGCCGACATTCATGGGGGAGAGCCAGACAGATGGAAATCGACACACCCCATCTACATTGGATACAGGGGCAAAAAGTAGAGGGTGCCGGAGCGAGGGCCAAACCATTTTTTCTGAACAGACACGTGACGTTAGTTGTTGACCGACTTTTCGTCTTTCTAAAATGCCCTTGGTTGACCGTAAAGTGACCTCTGCAGAAAAACAGTCTTCCCGACTTAAGAGGGACCGAGGAAGGTCTCATTGAGTGCTTTTAAGAGCATCTTTCAGAGGGGTCTCGGCCCCTCAAAAGAAGGCCAAAAAAAAACCTATGATAGAGTCATCCAACTCAATTGAACTCACCTACCAACTGCCAGGAGGAGAACCCCAATGCAAAACCTGTCCACCCATAAGTCTACAAGTGAGACTCCTAGACAATCTAAAGACCTGCCCGAAAGCCAGGCCCAAAGCCAACCTCAAAACCTCAGTGATCGGGATCTGCTGGAGCGCATGCAGCTCTTGGTGCAAAAAGAGAGAACTCTTGTCACCGAAATCCTTCACCACCTCAAGGAGGTGGAAAGGCGTAAGCTCTACTCAGATTTAGGCTACAAGAGCCTCTTCGACTATGCCGTAAGAGAGCTTGGCTACTCCGAGGGTCAGGCCGGACGCAGGATTCAGGCCATGAGGCTTTTGCGTGAACTTCCAAAAGACAGGCAAGAGGAGGTGGAGAGAAAAATTGCAGACGGAAGCCTCAATCTCACCAACATCTGCCAAGCCCAGAGTTTTTTCAACGAGGTCAAGAAGGCCTCCCCCGACAAAGCCCTTGGGGTGGATGACAAATTAGGGGTCCTGGAAAAGCTAGAGCACAAGTCCTCCCGTCAGGGCCAAGAGGCCCTAATGGAAAGCAGACAAAGTGTTGGCCTTGGGGTGTCCCTGCCAAAGGAGAAGACTCGATCTCTGTCTTCCGAGCACTCGGAGCTGCGGCTGGTGCTCAGTCGAGAGCTCTTGGCCGAGCTGGAAGAGGTCCGCTCCCTTTTGGGGCAAAAGGCCATGGGGATGAGTTGGGCCGAGCTGATTGGGGAGATGGCGGCTTTGAGCAAGGAAGCTCTCAAAGACAAAAAATTTGGCAAGAGACGAGAGAAAGCGAGGCCATCCACTCCGGCGCCGGAGAAGCTCTGCGTTCAAACTCCAACACCAGAGGGGGAACTTAAGGCCTCTACATCCTCACAGCCCGAGGCTGAGGCTAAGTCCAAGGCTAAGTCCAAGGCTGAGACTAAGTCTGAGCCTGAGCCTAAGCCTAAGCCTAAGCCTAAGACGCATCAGCCCAAACCGAGGTCGATTTCAAAGGGCAAAAGGTATCGAGTCTGGGAGAGAGATGGTGGGGCCTGTGTGAAGTGTGGGAGTCAACAGGGCCTTCAGGTGGATCACATTGTTGCAGTCGCTCGAGGGGGCGGCTGCGAGGAGGAGAATCTGCGCCTTTTATGTCTCAGCTGTAATGTGCGAGAGGGGGTGAAGGAGTTTGGGCTGGAGAGGATGATGCGAGGAGATCCGTCCCCAGAAAGAAACGGCATCGAGTCTGGTCCCTAAGGCTACTGGGGGGACATTGGGTAGGATTGATCGCCTTTACCCATTTGAGGTCAATTTCAAAGGGCAAGTAGAGCGCTTGAGCTATTTGGTGACTCGCGCGAAAGTGACTGGCGATAACCGCCAAAGACAAGGCGCCCGGCTCAAATCGAACAGAGGCGTACTTGAGCGGTACGTTGGAGTGAGATTTGAGACGAGCAACGCTGTATTTGGCGGTTTCGCGCCAGTCACTATTTGAGATAAAAAGCTGGGAAGGGGCCCACGGCTATGATAAGCCGTTGGAGTTTGGCAGGTGGACTAGGCGTGTTAGGGCTGTCTGAACATTTGGGGGGATGAAAATGTTTGCTTTATTTTTGATTTGGGTCACTCAGGCGTCCATCGCCCAGGCCAGCGAGGGATTGTGTCCAAGAGAGGCCGACCGCTTCATTTTTTCCTCTGCTCAGACCAATGAATTCAGCGAAGACTGGGTCCCCCTCTCTCAAGCAGAAGACCGACTTGAGATCGTAAAGCGAAACCTCACTCGCTTTGATGATGGGCTGTGGTTTTCCACTCTGGGCTACGACAGGCAACTCATCGACTATGTCTCCACTTGGGAGATGAAGAAGATGGTAAAGAGCTTTTTTGAGTTCAGTCTTTATGACTTTATGGTCAAGCCCCAAGATATCCGTATGGACTGGATTGAAGAAACCCTTGTTTACCCCCTTAGTTTCACTCTCTATTACAGGGACTTCAAACACACTGAGATCGCTCGTCGACTGGGGAGTCGACCGCGAGGTCCTAGCTCTGAAATTTATTTCCAAGGGCAAATGAGACTATTTTTTGAGGGGGATCAATTGCGGCTGGAGGCTCGAGTGGTTGAGCTGACGGATCAGACGGCACTGTGGGGCTCCATTCCATTAGGTGCGCTCTTGAGGGAAAGAGTGTTTAGGGACGAGGCCGCGGGCCCCTTGTGCGATTATATTTCTGAAGTCATTGAACCAGTGCTTGAAGGCTTTTTGAGTCGACCCG
>SKYF01000088.1 GCA_007128005.1 Bdellovibrionales bacterium | reverse complement strand
CGAGTGGAACTTGTCCGATTGGGCTGCATGGCTCACTGTCGCAGGAGGTACTTCTCTGCAGCCAAAGATGGAGCCAAGTCCGGAAAGACCTTGGCAGAAGAGGGGCTGCTGTTTATTCAAAAGCTTTATAAAATAGAGGAGCAAGGCAAGTCGCTCACCCCCTCACAGCGCAAAAAGTTGAGACAAACTCAGGCCACTCCTATACTGAAGGAGTTTAAAAAGTGGGCTCAGGAAAATTACCCCAAGGTTCCTCCTCGCAGCCTAATTGGCAACGCCCTCAACTACACATTGGAACAATGGGACTACCTCACCCGATATGTGAACTATGGACAGGCTCATATCGACAACAACTGGCTGGAAAGACAGATCCGAAAATTCGCCATTGGGCGGAATGGCTGGCTGTTTTCTGAATCTGTAGAAGGAGCTCAGGCCTCAGCCCTACTCTATAGCCTAGTCATTACAGCAAAAGAAAACGGCAAGGACCCCTACAAGGCTCTTCTTGCCATCCTCCAGGGCCTACCCAAAGCAAAGAGCATTGAAGACTACGAGGCCCTCGCAAGCCATCTCCTGGCCAAACCCATCTCAAGATAAAAAACCAAAGATTTTGCCGGCCCCGCGGCAGAACAGGCTACACCACCCCTGCCCCTGTCAACCAGGTGTCCCTTTTGAGGCGCTTACGTTATAAGTCTCTCTATGCGCAGCAGTAGGCTGGGAGCCTAGGAGTTTTTAAGTCGTTTTTTGATACGGGTAAATCTATTTGGTGAGCCCTCCAAGCCTCCGATGCCTTGGCCAGCTCGAGGCCCCTATCAACTGAAGGTCCCGACATCCAGCTGTTTCCAGACTTCGACTCAGTGTAGGGGCTTTAATTGAGGCATAAGCCAGCGGCCCATTCCCGAGTAGGGCCGAGCTGCGTCCAAAGACCACCAAAATCATCGGAATGGACCTAGAAAAGGCTAGAGTCCCTGCCTAACTCCAAATTCGGGTGCCAAAATCAAGGCCCCAGCCCGGGAATTCATCCTGAATATGGCTTGACCCCTATCCCCTGCCTGGCCCAAAACCCTGCTTCGACTTTTTCTTCTTGTCCAAGTTGCGGTAATCCGCTTGAATCGCTAAGATGTATTCTGTGACGGTCTGGTTCTTCACATGTACCCCGGAGTGACTCTTTATAAAGTAGGCGGTACATGATTGCCTGATTGGGGGCTTTGATGGGTCTGGGTGTTTGGATTTTTGTTGTCAGTTTGGTGCTGGTTTTGGGGGTGCCAGTGATGGTATTTGGTCCTGATATCAAGCGCCACTATCAGAATAAGTGGCTGCATGAGAACGGGAGTGCCGCGTCGGCCCGAGTTATGGCGGTGCATGATACCGGCCGACGTTACAATTATAACCCACAGATACGGCTGGAGCTGGAGGTTGAACCGGAGGATGGCGCGCCCTTTAATGCCGAGATCATTTTGGTGGTTTCGCCGGTGCATCTATCGGGAATACAGCCGGGGGCCATGCTAAATGTAAAATATGATCCCGAGCGTCCCAACCGCGTCGCCTTAGCACGACCCTAAGAGTCAGTTCAGTATAGGGACCAGGCGAACTGGAGTTCCCCAGAAAAAGTGGACATCCTAGATGGCAGGATGGTGTAGTTGTTTGTAATCTTTCGGGCTCATGTAATCAAGTGAAGAATGCCGTCGCCTAGTGTTGTACCAGGTCTCAATATATTCAAAAACCAAGGCCCTTAGCTCATCTGCGGTTGAGTATTGATGCCGGTAGATCCACTCGGATTTCAAAGACTTGAACCAACTTTCGACAAAGCAATTGTCGTAGCAGTTGCCCCGGCGGCTCATGCTTGGAGTGAGCTCCTTGCTTTCGAGTAGGTCCCTAAAAATTTCACTGGCATATTGCGACCCTCGATCCGAATGGAAAATGAACTTAGTTTTGGCGTTGCACTTGGTGAGAGCCATCTTCATCGCTGCGACAACCAAATCTGACTGCAGAGAGTGAGACATGGACCAACCGACCACCTCTCGATTGTACAGATCAATGACTACGGCCAGGTATAAGAAGCTCGTGCCGAGACGTAAATACGTGATGTCGCCAGCAAGGACCTGGAAGGGGCCCTCAGGCAAAGGCTCTTCTGCCTTGAAAACTCTATCAGCAATCGGGCCAGCGTGATTTGAGTCCGTGGTCATTACCCTGAATCGCTTCTTTAACCGAGCGTCTAAGCCCATCTCCTGCATGTATTTGGCCACTGTGTTTTCACTGATCTGGTACCCCATCTCCAGGAGCTCCTTATGGACCCGGGGTGAGCCATAGGTGCCTTTGGAAGCATTAAAAACGGATGTAATTTCATCGCAAATCAGCTGCTTCTGGGTCTTACCACTAGAGCGACGCTGAAACTTTCTATGACGTTGAGAGGGGTATCGACGGAGGCTTGGAAGCATGTAGGGTGTGCCGACCATAGCCGCAAATTGTCTTCTTGGGGCCGGAGGTGCAGTCCGGCCTTTTCATTTAAACAGGTGTTGAAAATGGGGCGAGGCATGTCAGCCTACCGCCGCTCCTTGGGCTCGGCCTTGAGGGAGCGGTGGAGCTCGGTCAGAGAGGGGAGGCCCTGGGAAGCTTTTTCCAGGGCGGCCTCTCTGATGGTGTTGTGGAGGCTTTTGAGGGCCATGCCGCCCCCGGTGAGTAGGGCGATGATGAGCAGGATTGAAGTGATAAGGTCTTTCATGAGAGTTCTCCTTCTTGGGTGAGGAACTGGAGCACCCTTTCGAGGGCGGGGGCGTCCAGTTGGTTGAGTAGGGTGTTGATCTTGTAGCGAGCGGGG
>SKYF01000150.1 GCA_007128005.1 Bdellovibrionales bacterium | reverse complement strand
TGTGAGAAGCCGTGGTCACTCATTCCCACTTCGTATAAGCAACACAAAGGCCCTTCATGGGGCTTTTTAAAGGCGGGGATTGTTTTTTAAAGAAAAGTCTTTTTTGCGAGTCACACAGAGCATCCTGGAGCGCAAAAAATTCCGTCAACACCTAACGTTTGTAGTCATATCGTCTATTTTGTTATTGCGAAAAAAAAGCCGAAAGGGGGTAAAGGCGGCGGCTGCTAAAGACGGCCTTGAATCCTTGCCATAAATTCAAGTGCTTTGTGTATACTGAGGTAAAGTTTTCAGAATAATGCTTTGCCTGCAACAGCAGGGAGGGGATCAAGGAGTTTGGGCTCAAGAGAATGCGACGGGCTGGGGGCGGGACTGGGAATGGACCGGGAATGGACTGGACTTCGCGCCCCGAATTGATTAACTCTGAGGCTCCAGTGGAGGTCTATTTTTAAGCGCGCCTGGAGGGGAGCTTCGGGCGGCTGAAGGGTTGAAGAGTCGAAGAGTCGAAGGGTTGGAATATTGGCAGGGAGAGATAAGAGGGAGAGATAAGTATGATCAATGAGAAGGATCTGGAGAAGGTGGCTGAGCTGGCGCGGCTGGCGGTGACTGAGCAGGAGAGGCAGGCCTATTTAAAACAGATGACGGCCATATTGGATTATTTTGACCAGGTGTCTGAGGTTGAGACGAAGGGGGTGGAGCCCCTTGTGACGCCCACCCAAATTGAGGAGTTCTGGCGGATGGATGAACAGAAGGAGGGTTTGAGTGCCGAGGAGGCTCTTGGCAACGCTCCCGAGAAGGTGGGTCACCTGTTTAAAGTGCCCCCCGTGGTGTGAGAGGACAGCCCATGAGTTTTATTCATTACTCCCTCGGGGAGCTGAAGAAGTGTTTGGATCAGAAAGAACTGAGTGCCACAGAGATCACCAAGGCCTTTTTGGAGAGAGCCCAGAGCCTCAATCCCAAGATCAACGCCTATATTAGTTTTAATGAGAAAGCTGTGGAGCAGGCCGAACAGGTGGACAGTAAACTCCATAAGGGAGAGACTGTAGGCCCCTTGTCGGGACTTCCCATTGCCATCAAAGATCTTCTTTGCACTCGGGGGTTAAAGACGACTGCGGCCTCACGGATGCTGGAGAATTTTGTGCCCCCTTACTCAGCCACAGTTGTGGAGAGGCTGGAGAAGGCAGGAGGCATTGTGCTTGGCAAAGCCAATCTGGATGAATTTGCCATGGGCTCTAGCAATGAGACTTCCTATTTTGGTCCCTGTAAAAACCCCTGGAATGCGGACTATGTCCCCGGGGGCTCCAGTGGGGGATCGGCGGCGGCAGTGGCGGCCAGTATGGCTCCTGCGAGCATTGGTACAGATACGGGTGGCTCTATCCGCCAGCCCGCTAACTTTTGTGGGGTGGTTGGAGTCAAGCCCACTTATGGCAGAGTTTCACGCTACGGGATTGTCGCCTTTGCCTCTAGTTTAGATCAGGCGGGGCCAATGACTAAGACAGTTTACGACAGCGCTCTGATGCTAGAAGTCATCAGCGGAGCAGACGAGCACGATTCGACCACCTCTCAGCGGCCTGTGCCCAAATGGAGTGGGGCCTTGAACGAAAACCTCAAGGGGCTCAAGATTGGTCTTCCCAAAGAGTATTTCTCAGGTCAGATCAGTGCAGACACGCAAAAAGTGGTGGAACAGAGTTTGGAGATTGTCAAATCTCAGGGGGCTGAGGTCGTAGAGGTGTCCCTGCCCTTGGTGAAGTATGGAATTCCCATCTATTACTTGATTGCCACCAGCGAGGCCTCCAGCAACCTCGCTCGCTATGATGGAGTTCGCTACGGATATAGATCTAACTTCCAGGAGATTCCGGCCCGAGATCTGGCCGAGTTCTACAGTCGCACCCGAGGCGAGGGCTTTGGCAGCGAGGTCAAACGCAGGATCATTCTGGGAACTTACTGTCTGTCTGCCGGTTACTACGACGCCTACTATAAAAAGGCCAGTCAGGTGCGCAGACTGCTGACAGAGGAGTTTAAGCAGGCCTTCACCCAGTGTGACGTGCTTTTGAGTCCGGTGACAACCCATCCGGCCTTTAAGGTGGGAGAGAGAGTGGATGATCCGCTTCAGATGTATCTGAACGACATCTACACCACTTCAACAAACCTGGCCGGCCTTCCGGGGATGAGTGTTCCAGCGGGCTTCTCCTCAGAGGGACTGCCCATAGGGGTCCAGTTGACGGCGGCCCACTTTGATGAGCAGACGATGCTAAATGTGGCCTATGCCATTGAAAAATCTGTTTCTTTGACAAAGGAGTGGGCAGATGTCTAGCGGTGATTGGGAAGCTGTCATTGGTCTTGAGATACACGCACAGTTGCTGACAAAGAGCAAAATGTTCTCTCCGGACTCCACAGAGTTTGGGGCTGCGGACAACAGCAACACTCATCCAGTGAGCTTGGGCTTGCCAGGGGCCCTGCCCGTCCTCAATAAACTGGCAGTGGAGTATTCGATTAAAACCGGACTGGCTCTTAACTGTCGAATTCGCCCGGACTCTGTTTTTGCTCGGAAAAACTACTTTTACCCGGATCTGCCCAAAGGCTACCAGATCTCTCAGTACGATTTGCCCCTCTGCGAAGAGGGTGAGGTAGAGTACTTCCTGGACGGAGAGGTCAAAAAAGTGCGCATCGAGAGAGCGCATATGGAGGAGGATGCTGGAAAGTCCTTGCATCGAGGGGAGTACACCCTGATCAATCTCAACCGGGCCGGTGTGCCTCTGCTGGAGATTGTTTCGGGCCCTGATATGCGTAGTCCCAAAGAGGCTGCAGAATATGCGCGAACGGTGAGATCTATTT
>SKYF01000023.1 GCA_007128005.1 Bdellovibrionales bacterium | reverse complement strand
CGGGCCTTCGCATTTACAGAGTAAGTTTTACTCTCATGGGTTTTTTAACCCAAGCTGATTTTGAGTAAATCTGGCAGCCTCTCAATATAGTAATGGGGCAATGACAGCAATTGGCCCTCCACTTCTACAGCGCGCTGTCCATCACTGAGCTTTGCTCTCAGAAGCCCACAGCCCAGAGGGGTTTTTGAGATTCTCACCCCAAGAGGGGATTTCTTTTCATACATAAACCACTGTAGAGACTTCAATCGCGCAGCCTTTCCCGCCTTCACTTCAATCGGAAAAATCTTTGACTGCCACTCTAGGACAAAATCCACCTCGGCCTTTGAGGAGGTTTTATCCTTCAGCCAATAGTAAAGGCTCGGAGAGCTTGTGCCGTTGTTGAGGTACATCAGGTGTTGGGCCACAAATTGCTCTGCCATCGCACCGGTTGTGACAAGATCATCTCCAGCAAGGATGCTCTTTATGTCTGTCTTCATGGCACAGTTCCATAAACCAACATCTAAATAGAATATTTTGAAAATCTTCTCATCCTTCTGTGCCTCAATTGGAGGTTGGGTGGCGTTGGTGTGATGGGCAGAAGATACGACTTGAGCTTTTAGGAGCAGATCTAGGGCACCTTTTATATCCCTAGATCGTTGCTCTCTATCTATCTCAACATATTTCATTTTTCTACCGACCATAGGTGGTATTTTCGTGAACACCTGATCAAGCAAGTGGATATCTGTGCGCCGACCGTACTTTGGAAAATCAGCCCGATAAGTCTCAATGAGAGACTGCTGAACTCTTCGGACGTCAGCAAAACTCCCACTCGAAAAAAAGACCTTTACAGCTTCAGGCATTCCGCCTACAGCTAAATAGGATTTATACAGCTCGAAGAGATGACTCTGCAAGTGGTCTCCCTGAAGCTCTTGAAGACTCTCCCGATTAAAGGCGTTCAGCAGGCTATCTTTTCCCGAGGCCTCAAGAAACTCGGAAAAACTCATGGGTCCAAGATAGTAAAACTCAACCCGACCCACGGGAAAAGAAATGCTCTCTGAACTCAGGATCACCTCCAAAAGCGAGCCTGCGGCAATCACACTGACATGTGGTAGGTCTTCATAAAGATAGCGCAAGGCCCTGATCGCCTTTGGTTGAGCTTGTATTTCGTCAATGAAGACCAAGCACTGTTCATCCTGTCTAAAAACCTGGTTGGCCTCTAGCTCAATCTCTTGAAGGATACAGGTGGGGTCAATTCGATCTACCTCCATGGAGGGCAAAGGGGTTTTTTCCAAGTTGATTTCGAGAAGTCGGATGCCCTGGTTCCTGCAGAAATTTCGAACCAGAGTGGACTTCCCCACTTGGCGAGCCCCCCGTAAAATCAATGGTTTCTTTTGAGGCTGATCATACCAGCCCTTGAGGAATTCTTCTGCTTTGCGTCTCACCCCTTGGGCTCCTTTCGGCTTCTTGCATCTTTTTGGCTATTTATAGGGGTTATATTCTCATATAAAATGGCTTTTTTATAGGGTTATTTCGTTAGCACATATATTGCTCAAACCAAAGGCCAACATACGAACTTTTAGGTCCGTGGGTACTTTCGCGTCAGTCAGTATTTATGCCGTGCTGGTGAGATGGTTTTCCCTGGTGGTGCCTCCATGCTGATGATTCGTTTTTGCAGAGTGATCGTAGCATAAGGGGTGCCATTGTTTGTACCCCATTTGACACCTAAAATGGCCTCTAAGCCCAATATTCTCGATTTGACGCTGGCACAAGGATTGCTCCATAAATTGCTCGAACGGAAAGTTCAGAGCTTTGGAGTCATAGGGATTCCTGGGGCTCTGGAACATTACCTCTAGCTAAACAGGAAACAATGATATGTTAAGACAAATCTTTGAATGTAATCTTTTTGTAGGTATGGCATTGATACTGGCCGTGAGTGGATCGTCCCTAGCCTGGGGAGACGAAACGGAGAATTCTCTATCACAACAACTCCTAGATCCGATTCCAATTGTAGTCGACGGGGCCTTTAAAAGCGAAGATCTCAGAAGAGCTGAGTATTTTATGGACTTTCATCATTCAGCTAAAATTAGTGACTTAAGGCTAATGCTTAGATTTCTTCGAGGGGGCCTTGAACTGACAAACCACGAACAACCAAATGTTTTTGAGCGTACTGTTTATCGCGATCCGCCAAACTTGGTTACCCGTAAAGGAAGAAATTTAGACGCTAACTTTTTCGCTGAGGCCTTCTATCGATGCGAATGGACAGAGAGTACCTGTGAGATCTCAAAATGCGGATATATCTACTGGGGAGGTCGGCGGGTCGGAAAGAACAGAGAAGCTTGTAAGTGGAGCTCTATCTTTCTCACCGAAAGACATCTTGAGTCTATTTTAACGGGATTAGCCAACCGGAACAGTCGAGAGTCAAAAGCGGTCACTGGGGTTGAGCTGTTAAAATCAGCAGCAGCAACGATAATTCGTCCATGGTTTCCTCCAAAACTAAACTTTCAAGTGGAGAAGCAGGTGTCTGAGATTAATCCAGATCGCGTTTACTGTGACTTGGAAGAATGCTATTTTGAGTTTTATAGTGTGGGCTTTAGATGGAACTGACCTGCCGAGAACGTAAATTATTTTGTGTAAACCAGCAGTTTAAGTTCAGTTCACACGCTCCGGAATACGATCGCCGAAGACTAGCTTGAGCTGCCCCAGCATTACCGGCCACTCTTTCTTACTACGGAATGATCCCTTCAAGTCAAGCGTTGCAAGATAAAGCATTTTCTTCAGGCTGTCGTCAGTCGGGAAAGAGCCTTTGCTCTTAGTGACCTTCCGGAACTGTCGGTGCAGCGCCTCGACTGCGTTGGTTG
>SKYF01000068.1 GCA_007128005.1 Bdellovibrionales bacterium | reverse complement strand
TCGAGAAACAGCGAAACCCATCACATGAGCCTGGAAGCCTCACTCTACGTAAATTTGCTTCAGCAGGAGGCTCTAGCTCGCAACGACCAAGCCGTGCACCGTATGCCCCAACTGCGCTACTCTGTTGTGGAACAACGAGTTCTCGGCAGTGACCTTTTATTTGCAGCTGATTTTGACTACACTCACTTTGCTCGCACGGGCCCGAGCTTTGATCGCATTGCCTGCTTTGACTCTCTGACTTCCACAACCCCAGTTGCCTGCACGGGAGACCCTGGTCAGATTAAACGGGTGGTGACGACAGATTCATCTGCAGACTTTGATCCCAACATAGACATCATGCGCTCTGGGCAAAGATTCGATTTCTGGCCGCGACTGTCTCACCCCTTGCACTTGGGTCAAGCCGTCGATCTTGTTCCCACCCTCTCCTATCGAGAGACACACTACTCCTTCGGCTTGACTGAGGACTTTTCGGACCAGGGCTTTGGACCCTGGGCGGCCCGACGCTATCTTCAGACCGATATTTCTGCCCGAACTCAGCTCAGTCGAGTTTTTGGGGACTTTGAAGATCCTGAAGCCACGCGCTTTAAACACGAGATTGAACCGCAGATTCTTTACTCTCACATTCCTTGGATTGAACGCCCTGATCACGGTTTCTTTGGAGACTTTGAGGGACAGCGCTTTTCCCGCTCTCTAGAGCCGATCAGCGACGAGGATTTTTTTGGAGCTAACCGTATCCAGTTTGACTACGAAGACCGCATATTTGACCGACACTTGATCGAGTTTGGATTGGTCAACCGACTGGTCCGACGACAGTGGCGGACCAATCACGCCAGCTATCGCAACGATGTGATCTGGCGGATCAGCCAATCCTATGACCTCAACGAAGCTCAGAATGAGAACCCCCAACCCTGGTCAAGCATCAACAACCAACTTCAAATTCGCCTCAATCACTTTGAAACCTACACCACGGCCAATTACTACCCCTATGCCAAAGTCACCAATCTCTCCAGCCGCGTTCGGCTCAAGCGGAGCCGAGGGGATTTTCTTCAGGTGACCTACCGCCACAACTATATCGTGACTGCAGACAACACCGTGGACCCCCTGAGCCGCAGAGAGAACCTGCGCCTATCCAGTGGAATTGTCAGCCGCCACATCGACTTTGTGGGATCTGTGGACTACTCTCTAGTGACAAGGGCACTTCAGGCCTGGGAGTATATCGCCAACATTCGCCCCCCTGGGGACTGCTGGGGCATTCGCTTAGGGCACAAGCAAATTATTGGTGGCGACATTCAGTTTAACTTTAATTTTGACTTTAAATTTGGCGGTTAAAGCAGCTTTTGCCTAAAAGCTCCAACTGAGGCTGGCTCCCGCAAGACTCTGCTCAAAGTCTATAATCGGAAGCAGTGTGGGCCCCTTTTTGGCAAGTTGACCCATCATAAAGTCCTCATCCATAAACTGCCTTCTCGGCTGTTGGTCGGGAACCAAATAAATCACATAAAGCCCCAACAAAATTCCTGTATAAAGCCCAATCGATGCCCCACGAGCCACTCTCTGTAAGTGGTCCCCGGGCCTATCGGTAAAGGCCAAGGAGGCCGCACCCACCATGGATCCCGCAAGCACCCCATAGGTACAGCTCATCAAAAACTCATGGGTGGAGCTACTTCTGGCCCAAGATGATTGAGGCGTAAGGACCAAAGCCGTCACTGCGACCACCACCATTGGCAGAGCCCCTCTTCTCAGTGCAGCCCTTAATGTATTTAAAAAGGATTCTCTATATGACTTATTCACAGCTTTTAGTGTTCAACTCCCAGCCCACTTCGTCAACTGTTTGCCACATCCTCCATGGGGAGCATATGAACTTCTAGCTGAGGCCCCTTGACCAAAGCCAACACCACCTGAGTGGCGGCACTGTGGCTCTCGGCCCAGGCCTGTGCCACCCTCTCCAGGCGCAACCTCTGCTTGAGCGACCAGCGATGCCCGATCCAGTTCGAGTTTGTCACAGACTTGACCTCCACCAACCACCAGCGCCTTGCCTTTGGGTGGTAGGCGATCACATCGATCTCAACTCCCCAAAATCGTCTGCGACTTTGCAGTTTTTCAAAACCCCTGCCTTTCAGCCATCTCATGACCGCCTGCTCACAACTCCAACCGCGGTCCTGGGCGGAGAGCCTGCCAGTGTTCTTTGACTCCACCAAAGAGTTTGCGGTGCTCCCGGCAGGGCCCAACTTGGGCAATGGCCTGCTTGTGACTGGCTGTCGAATAGCCCTTGTGCTTTTCAAAACCGTACTCTGGGTACAAGCGTCCCAGCTCCTTCATTTTTTCATCTCTGGCGACTTTGGCTACAATTGAGGCCGCAGCCACTGGTTGAGCCCTGAGATCACCTTTGACTAAAGTTGTTTGAGAAAATGCCTCAAGTCCTTGAATTCTTTGGTTTCCATCCACCAACAAATGCCCACGACTGACCCCCAAAGCCTCTACGGCGCGCTTCATAGCCAGAAGACTTGCCTGTAAAATATTGAGCTCTGCGATCTCCTCGACGGTGGCAACCCCTATGGCCACCTGACACTCTGTCCACAGTTGCAAGGACCATTTCTGCCGCTGAGATTCAGAGATGAGCTTTGAGTCCGTCAGCCCCACCCAGCTCTCGAGAGAGCCACTTAATATGGCTGCCCCGGCAAAGACGGGGCCTGCCAAACAGCCTCTGCCCACTTCATCCACCCCAATCACCGGCTGAGGATCGAGCTGAGTCCAATCGAAGGGGGTCCAAGCTGTCTTACCAGTTGCTGAGGATGCCAAGGAAAAGACTTAAGTTCTGAGTTAAGATTTGCTGGAGGTGTC
>SKYF01000138.1 GCA_007128005.1 Bdellovibrionales bacterium | reverse complement strand
TACATCGGCACCACCATTATTCGCAATCGCAATGAGGTCATCCAGGGTCTCTACAACCTCTTTCCCAAATCCGGCGGTCCTCAAGATCCATGAAAAGGGGAAAGGCCTTTGGGGCATTTGGGCTTTTAGCTCTCGGATTTTTTTTAGCCGCTCTGGGCCTTTGGAAGCAAGGGCCCTTGTGGGGAGATCTCTCTGTGACCCTCTTTCTCCAGGGCCTTCTAGGAACTGAGCCCTTTTGGGCTTTTTGGGTGACCGACTCGGCCAAATTTCCAATGGTTTTGGGGCTTCTGCTGCCAGCTCTGCTTTGGGCTTGGATGTTGGCGGGGGTGCAGGGCCTGGGAACAGTGGGAGCCTCTTTTTTGCTGGCCAAGGCCATAGATCCTGTCTTGAGAGCTCTTATCTATGCACCCAAGCCCACTGAAGATTTGGTTCCAGTGGCCGTGCACAGCTCTTCCTCAGGTCTGCCCTCCACATTTGCTTTTGTCTATGGGTCTATTTTTGCAGCTTTGATTCTGTTGCAGGCCTCAGGGCGCGCACAGGGTTCAAGGTTGAGTTTGTGGATTTCAGGGCTTTTGCTCTTGGTTCTACTTATGGCCTGCTTATCCCGAGTGGTCTTGGCTGGGCACTGGTCCAGCCAAATGCTAGCCAGCCTTATGGTGATCTCGGCGTTGACATTTTTTGTTCATAAAGCCATAGGCTCAGTGCCGTGGTTAAAAAGACCCCGCAAAGACCCGAGTCCTACTCATCGTCTTTGTTGAGAGAGATGACGCTGACCAATATTTTGCGAGGGTAAAAAGATGAAATCTATATATGATCTTTCAAAAGCCAAACCAGCTAAACGACGTCAAGGCCTTAAGGTTCAAAAGAGCTTTCGACTTGACCCGGAAGTGTTGTTGTGGCTCGAAGAGCAAGGCGAAAAAAACGGTATGGGTTATCAAACATTTTGACCTTCCCCCCGTTTGGTGGACAGAGAGGGGGAAGAATTGGCGCACCACATATCCAAACACGGCCTGGCACCAGTTGAATTTGGCGGAGAGGGTGGGATTCGAACCCACGATAGGCTTTTGACCTATACACGCGTTCCAGGCGTGCGCCTTCAACCACTCGGCCACCTCTCCGCAAGTTGATTTCAGACTAGTGGTAGCAACAAGGGGCTGTTTGATCAAGGGAAAGCAGAGCCCCTGCGCCGGGCCTTGAAAAACTCCTTTAGCAGTTGGGCGCTTTCCTCTTCCAGGACTCCTGAAATCACCTGTGGGCGATGGTTCAGACGGGGGTCGGACAAGATTTGGTAGAGGGACTCGACGGCTCCCCCTTTTGGGTCGGGGGCAGCATAGATCACCTCTTTTAGCCGGGCCGCCACAATAGCCCCGGCGCACATCACACAGGGCTCTAGGGTCACATAGAGACTGCAGTCACTGAGTCGCCAGCGGCCCAGCTGCTCAGAGGCCCTTTGAATCGCTAGAACCTCAGCATGGTGAAGAGCACAGGTGTGGGTTTCCTTCTGGTTGTAGGCCTCAGCAATCAACTGGGGGGGAAGTGGAGGTCGGCCTGCCGGCTCCTCTTGAGGAGGCTTTTGCACGAGGACGGCCCCTACAGGGACCTCACCCCGCTCAGCAGCCTCTTGAGCCAAATCGAGGGCTCTTCTCATCCATTTTTCCCGACAATTGTTGTCTTCCACGAAACTAACGCCTCGAGTTAAGATTGTTTTCTCTCCACTGCCTGTGCTATCTCTACGACCCTTAATGCTAAAAGTCGAGAAGGGTGGTGATTAATTTGGCATTGGTGCGAATTCGCGACAGTGAATCTTTTGAGCAGGCCTTTCGGCGTTTTAAGAAGTCCTGTGAGAAATCTGGCTTGCTCTCAGAAGTAAAAAAGCGCGAGCATTACGAAAAACCCAGCGTACGCAAGAAGAAAAAGTCCTTGGCGGCACGCAAAAGGGTCGTCAAGAAGATGCGTAAGGTAGGGCCCTAGACTTAAAAAGGCTTGGAAAAAAGGGCTTGGGACTGACAATAAAGCGAGAGGAGCATCTGATGAGCATACGTGAGAAACTAATGGCTGACCTCAAGGAGGCCATGAAAAGTCGCGACCAACTGCGCTTGGACACCATTCGTTTTATTCAGTCCGCTATTAAGAACCGTGAAATTGATTTGCGGCCTCAGGCCATTGATGAGCCTGAGGTCTTAGCGGTGTTAAAGAAGATGGCCAAGCAGCGCAAAGAATCCATTGATCAATACCGGTCCGCCGGACGTCAGGATCTTGTGGATAAGGAACAGGCCGAACTTGTGATTTTGCAGGAGTACCTGCCTCAGGCTATGGATCAAGGACAGGTTGAGGCCATTGTGGGTGAAGTGATTGCGGCTCTGGGCGCTACAGAGATCAAACAGATGGGTGCGGTGATAAAGGAGGTCCAGGCCCGTACAGCCGGAGCTGCAGACAACCGTATGATCAGTGAGTTGGTGAAGGCCAAGCTCAGTCCACAGTAGTATGAAATTCAGTCAGGACTTTATTGAAAAAGTTCGCGAATCGACGAATATTCTCGATATCATTTCTCAATACACGCAACTCAAGCGCACGGGGCACAATCATGTGGGTGTGTGCCCCTTTCCAGATCATACCGACAAGACGCCCAGCTTCTCGGTCAATGAAAACAAACAGCTTTACTACTGCTTTGGCTGTAAAAAGGCGGGCAATCTCTACACCTTTGTACAGGCCTTTCAGGGCTTGAGTTTTCCTGAGGCCGTGGAGTATCTGGCCCAGCGAGCGGGCATTCCTCTACCCAAGGAGTCAGAAGTGGGGGGCCCAGGGGGCTTGGGCTCAGCGGCGAGTAAAGAAAGAGAAGAGCGCAAGTTGCTGTGGAGGATCAACGAGTTTGCGGCGCATTTTTTTCATCAGCAGTTGCTCAGGCTGCCCCTAGAGCACAGGGTGAGAGGGTATCTCAAGGGGCGCGGACTGAGTGCAGAGACTATTGCCAAGTTTCAAATTGGCTTTGCTCCTGACAGTTGGGACAGCTTGCTCTCGGCTTTGGAAGCCAAGAAGATTCCCCTGTTTCAAGCCCAACACCTGGGTTTGATCAAAGCGCGTTCACAGGGTGAAGGACAATACGATGTTTTTCGCAATCGGGTGATGTTTCCCATTGTCTCACCTCAGGGCCGGTACATTGGCTTTGGTGGCCGAGTTCTAGGCAACGATTTACCTAAGTATATCAATAGTCCTGAATCCAAGGTCTTTCATAAGGGGCGAATTTTCTATGGCCTTCATGAGACGGCCAAGTTTATCAGCGCCAAAAACCTGGCCATTGTTGTTGAGGGCTACACAGACTTTATTTCTCTCTACCAAGCCGGTATCACCAATGTGGTGGCTGTTCTCGGAACAGCTTTGACAGCAGAGCATGCGCGCCTTCTTGGTCGATACACAAAGAATGTGGTTATTTTGTTTGATGGGGATTCTGCGGGGCAAGCAGCGGCGGAAAAGAGTCTGTCGTTCTTGCTTGCTGAGGGGCTCTTTCCTAGAGGGCTCACCTTGGCAGATAAGATGGATCCTGATGAATTCATTAAAACCAAGGGGGCTCAGGAGTTGGTGAGCCAACTCGAGAGAGCTCCTGAGCTGTTTCGTCTTGTGATGGATCGCAAGCTCTCCTCCTACCAGGGCGGGGCTGCAGATAAGGTGGGTTTTTTAGATCAAATCGGACCCGTTTTGTTATCAGTCAAAGATGAGCGCTTAAAGGACCTCTACGTCCATCAAGTGGCAGAGGTTCTGGAGGTGAGTGGCCAGTGGATTCTTAAGTCCTTGAGCCAGGCCAGAAAGCAAGGGGGAGGGCCGGTGAAAGTGCCGTCTTTGAAGTCTGGTGATTCGTTGCGGCAGGAAGTCTCTCAAGAGGCTCCTGAGGCGACTCCTGAGTCCGTATTGACGATTAGCAATCCCCCTAAGGCTGAGTTATTTCTCATCAATTTGGCCCTGGGCCGCAGGGAGTATATGGAGCATATTGAAAAGTCAGGGGCTGTGGAGCAGTTCACTCACCCGGGCTTGCGTCAGTTGTTTTTGCGAATTTTGGATCGATATAGACAAATACCAAGTGAATTTGATAATTTATCAGCCTATTTCGCAAACCAAGTGGAGCCGGCCTCCACTGTGAGTTTGCACTTAGATGGGCAGTTTTCTGAGCAGACTCAGGAGGGAGCTTTAAAACTTATCAGCGATTGTCTCCTTAAGATCCGCAGAGCCTATGCTAGCCACACCACCAAGCAATTGGCTTTGGCTTTGAGGGCTCAGGGGGCTGGATCGGTGCAATCGGAGCAAAAAGAGAAGTTGGAACGAATTATGAATGTCCAAAGACAAAGACTGCCATTGAGGAAAGAATCAGGGGCGTCGGAAGCCTAACTTTTGGAGCAAATGAATGAATAAAAACACACCATCTAATGATCTTGAAAAGACCACAAAAGAGCCCTCTGTAGAAGCTCAGATTGAGCAAGTTCGTGAAGAAATTCAGAGATTTACGAAAATATTCAAGGAGCGTGGGGCCATTGCCATTGGCGAGATCAATGAGCTCCTTCCAGCAGAAATTGTGGCCGCTGAAGCCCTGGATATTTTTATGCAGGCTTTGGAAGTCAATGGTGTAGAAATTACAGACTCGTCAGAAAATAAGAAAGAGGAAGGGGAAGATTCCTTCTTTTTGGCCGATCCCGACAAGGAGTCCGATGAGGAGGAAGTTGAGGTTGAAGAGGACTCCAAAAGCAATGACCCTGTTCGGCTCTATTTGCGCAAAATGGGCTCAGTTTCTCTCCTCACCCGCGAAGGTGAGGTTGAAATTGCCCGTCGGATTGAGGAGGGTGAGCGGGAGATTGTTCGGGCCATTTTGATGTCCCCTATCGGAACCAATGAGATCATTCAGTTGGGCCAGCGTCTGGATGAGGGGCGAATCAAGGTCAAAGCCATTTTTCGCGGTCTTGAGGATGAGGAGACCCAATACGATGAGCAGGAGTATGTGGAGAAGATTCATGAGCTCATTGGGCATGTAAAGAGATATCAAAAGAAGGCCAACAAGGTTTTTGCGGTGCTCAAGGACACTCCTCGAAACTCAGAGGAAGCCAAGGCGGCTGCGGCGGATCTGGAAAAATACAACCGCGATTTGATGGCCAATTTTGAGTCTATCAATTTCAACCGCAAGACAGTTAACCGCATTGTGATTAAGTTTAAGAACCTGGTGGCCCGAATGACGTCTCTGCGCAAACGAGTGCGCGATGCGGTCACCAAGACCTTTAGTCAAGACATAGATGCACTTGTGGCCCGCTATAAGGTGATTGAAAGCAGTGACACTGAAGCGGCAAAGGCCCAGCGAGAGACGGGGTTGAGTTTCAATCAGTTCCGCGGTCATTACCTTTCAGCAAAGGATGCAAAGCTGCGTTTGGAGCGTCTCGAAAAAGAGACGCAGATGACCTTTGAGTGGATTCGCGACACCTACACAGCCATTTGGAAGGGAGAGCGGGAGGCAGACAAGGCCAAGTCAGAGCTGGTCGAGGCCAACCTTCGCCTTGTGGTCTCGATTGCCAAAAAGTACACCAATCGCGGCCTGCAGTTTTTGGATCTGATTCAAGAGGGCAACATTGGCTTGATGAAGGCTGTGGATAAATTTGAGTACCGCAGAGGCTATAAGTTCTCAACCTATGCGACTTGGTGGATTCGCCAGGCCATCACTCGGGCCATCGCAGATCAGGCCCGTACCATCCGCATTCCCGTTCACATGATTGAGACCATTAATAAACTGGTGAGAACTTCACGTTATCTCATTCAAGAGTTGGGACGTGAGCCTCTGCCAGAAGAGATCGCTGAGAAAATGGACATGCCGGTGGACAAAGTCCGCAAAGTTCTCAAAATTGCCAAGGAGCCCATCAGCCTTGAGACTCCAGTGGGTGAGGAAGAAGACTCTTTGCTCGGTGATTTTATCGAAGACAAAAAGGTGATCAATCCCTCCGAGGCCATCGTCAACCTGAATCTGGCTGAGCAGACTCGCCGAGTTCTTTCGACTTTGACGGCAAGGGAGGAGAAGGTTCTCAGGATGCGCTTTGGAATTGGGGAGGAGAGTGATCACACTCTTGAAGAGGTCGGTCAGGACTTCAATGTGACCCGAGAGCGGATTCGGCAAATTGAAGCCAAGGCTTTGCGCAAGTTGCGGCACCCCAGTCGGTCTGGCAAGCTCAAGGCCTTTATTGACAGTTAGAAATCGAGATCATTGGGGGCTTAGCTTAGCTGGTTAAAGCATCCGGCTCATAACCGGAGGATCGCAGGTTCGAGTCCTGCAGCCCCTACCACAAAACTGCCTTGAAGTGGGCTCCCCTTCCGAACCCCTTGACATCGTCCGTCAGAGTGGTAGGCCTTGGCCTAAGCGTGAAAGCAAACAAAAGGGGGGTAGGAATGAAAAAGGTTATTTTGTGGGGAATTGGGCCTGTGGTGGGCTTTTTGGCTTTTGGTCTAACTTCTATCTCTTTTGCCTTTGAGGGTCACTATCAGCTGATGGATGAGCAGGGGTATCCTGGAGAATACCATATCTACTGTCCGGATGAGCTTCAGATCAGCAGCTATGTGGATACCGAAAGCGGAAGGATGTTTTTAGAGCTCGCAGCACCACACAGGTCGGCCTTTGCCTACTTTGGTAAGGAGCTGAGCGTGAGGAGCCGGGATCCAGAGGGGAACTTTTTTGGCTACATCCGCTCAGGCGGAGTGGTGCGAGACAACTATGCGAGCAATATAGACTCGCTCACAGTTTTGGCCAAATCGCTCTATGGATTGCCCCTTCGTTACACCGAGGGCAAACGCCTGAGGGCTTCTGCTGACGGGGAATGGATCCGGTTTTCGCAACACCGGCGGCTTTATGGGTTGATCGGTTTGGGTTTTGGCTATCATTGCGAATACCAGCGGTTGAACAGGAGGAATTAGGTATGCACCCTTGGCATGAGGTCGATTACGGAAAAGAGGCCCCGGAGGTTGTCTGCTCGGTGATTGAGATTCCGAAGGGCTCAAAGCTCAAGTACGAGCTGGAAAAAAAAAGTGGCTTGATCAAGGTCGATAGGGTTCTGTTCAGCAGCGTGCATTATCCGGCCAACTATGGATTTGTGCCTCAGACCTACTGTGAGGACAAGGACCCCCTAGACATTATGGTTTTGGGGCAAGAGCCTGTGGTCCCTCTGACCATTCTCAGGGCCAAAGTCATTGGGGTGATGCGTATGCAGGATCAAGGGGAGGCCGATGACAAGCTGATTGCTGTCCATGCCGACGACCCTGAGTACTCCCACTACCACTCCATCCATGAACTTCCCCCTCACCGAATCACAGAAGTGCGGCGGTTTTTTGAAGACTACAAGGCCTTAGAAAACAAGAAAGTGGTGGTGGAGGAGTTTCTAGATCGGGATGAGGCCCTGCGAATTTTGCAGGAGGCAATTGAGCTGTATTCGCAGTTGTGTGAAGAGTTAAAAACTCAAAGTTGAAATAGCCTTCTGACTTTACAATAGAGTCGATCTAGATAATGATTCAGGCCAAATTTTTTCCTTTGAGGATGCGCCATGAAAAAGTTCTTTGTCTATTTCTTGGCCCTGATTGGGGCTGTGACTCTTTTTTCTACGATTTTGAGTTTGACCCTTTTCTCACGCCTGGTGAAGGTTCCGACCTTACCTTCATCAATGGTTTTAGAGATCGATTTTGAAAGGGGCTTAACTGAGAGATTCAGTGACAATCCCTTCGCTCCTCCTCAGCAGAGAGAGGCTCTTGTGGTCCAGGATTTAGTGGAGGCTCTGGAGAAGGCGGCTGAGGACAAGAGAGTCAAGGGAGTGGTTGCCCGAGTGGGTCAAGGCAATATGGGTCTGGCGCAAATTCAAGAGGTCAGAAGGGCCCTTCAGCAGTTTCGCCAGTCAGGTAAACCAGCTATTGCCTTTGCCCAGACCTTTTCCGAAATGGGCTCTGGATTGGGTCCCTACTATTTGGCAACGGCCTTTGATCGAATTTACCTGCAGCCCTCTGGAGATTTGGGCTTGGCAGGCCTGCGCTCCGAGGTGCCCTTTCTAGCTGGGACCTTTGATCTGTTAGGGGTAAAGCCGCAGTTGGACAATCGCAAAGAGTACAAGTCCATGAAGGATATCTTTACAGAAAGGGACTTCACTCAGGCTCACCGGGAGTCGATAGAGAGCTTGCTTGGAGATATTTTTTCTCAGACCAGTGAAGCCATTGCAACAGATCGGAACTTTTCCGTGGAATCCCTCAATGAAGCGGCTCATCGCGCTCTGTTTGCCTCCCATGAGGCTGTAGAGATGGGATTGGTCGATGGCATCGGTTATCGGGATGAGGTCTATGACCGCTTGAAGGATCAGGTGGGGGAGAGCGTGAAATTTGTTTACATAAAGAGATATATTGCCGTCCATCGACATCAGAGGCAAAGGGGAAGAAGTCCAGGCAAAAGCAGCAAGGAAGTGAATTTTGCCCTCATTCATGCTTTGGGTGACATTGTCAGGGGAGATGGCCGAGATGGGTTTTACTCTGAATCCCTTGGTGCCGATGGGATCTCCCGCGCCCTTCGTCAGGCCGAGAGGGATGAGGACATCCAAGCTATTATCCTCAGAGTGGACAGTGGTGGCGGATCCTATGTGGCCTCCGACACCATCTACCGGGAAGTCTTACGCATTCAGGAAAAGGGCAAGCCCATTGTGGTTTCCATGGGCAATGTGGCGGCTTCGGGGGCTTACTTCTTGGCCCTTGGAGCCCATCAGATTGTCGCCCAACCTGGAACCATCACTGGCTCGATTGGCGTGGTGGCGGGGAAGTTTGTGACTTCGGGCTTATGGAAAAAGCTGGGGGTGAATTTTGGAGCTGTGGACACCCACAGGAACAGTTCCTTTTGGTCCACAGTGAGTGAGTACAGCCCGGAGCAGTGGAGCCTGTTGCAAACAAGTCTGGACAGGATTTATGAGGACTTCACCTCCAAGGTGGCTGAACGGCGCAGCCTGACCCGAGAGCAGGTGGAAGAGGTGGCAAAGGGGAGAGTTTGGACAGGAGTTCAGGCCAAGGAAGTGGGGTTAGTGGATGCTCTTGGTGGGGTGGAAACAGCGGTGGAGATTGCCCGCAGAGTCGCCCATTTGCCAGAGGACAAAGTTGTGGTTCTGAGGGAGTATCCGCCAAGGAAGACCTTTGCTGAGGCTCTGGTTGAGATGCTGCGCGGTGATCAGGAGATGAGCAGCGGTGGCAGTGTGGGCTGGTTGGGAGCTATTTACGGTCTTCAGGCCCTCTCGGAGTGGGCCGAGAGGTTGCGGCCTCTTTGGCAGCTCAGTGAAAAAATGGGACTTGGTGTGGAGTCGGGAGCGCAGGAGCTTAAGTTTTCAGAAGGGGAGTGGGGGCTGTAATGGCAAGGGCTTTAGATTTGGTGAACTTAGTGTCTCAACCCGATGCGGCTCGCAATGGAGAGTGGGAGAGGGCCTTTTTTCAGGCACTTATCGAAGGAAATGTCGTTGTTGAAAACCCAGAAGCTCAACCGGGACCTGATGGTTGGCCTTATCTTTTTGTGCGCACCGGACATGATGCCACCGAGCCTGGAACTCGAGTGGTGCAGTGGTTGGCATCCAAGGGAATAGGCTTGGTTGTCAATGGTCACAAGGAATTTCCTGATTATGTGTTCTCCTATGGAATGTTGTGGAACTTTGCTGAAAGAGGTGAGTTTTTAACGGTGTCTCCCCCATCTGACCAGGCCCTGTCAGGCTCAATCGAGTTGAAGGAGGGACAGAAAGTCTTGGCTGGCCCCCCCACGCCAGAGTTTTTACCCACTTACGTCAGGGATATTTTAAGCCACTTTTTTGCCCAACAGGAAATATTTACTCCAAAGATACTGGTGTTGACCACAGATCAAAAGCACTACGATTTGTGCTTTTCTCTGGACTCCATGGGCAACCCCTCCCAGGACGAACATCAGGGCATAGCCGAGGCACTGGCTTGGTTTCTACCAGCGCATTACTCGATTTTGTTGGCGAGAGAAGAGGGGATGCCCTTGTTTCACCCCTTGAAAGAGGCGCCTGCAAACTGACAAACTGACATGTGTGATGGCCTATGACTTAGAAAGGTCCATCTCTCCCGGACCGGGGAGCAGTTCAATCAAACACTCTCTCCAGTAGTCGGGTACCTCCTCAGAAAAGTCGATGGCAATTTCAAAGATCCCCCTGCCCAAATGCTCAGTCCGAATGACTCGACCGTCTAAGTCTAAGTTCATTTGGGGCAGGTACATGACCACTTGTTGGCCAATCATTGAATCCATATTTAAATTGCCTTTAAGCTCTTTAGGAATAAGCTCCTTGCGGTCCACTCGCAGCAAAAAGCCAGTGATGGAGGCATCCACAATCTCTCCACGATGGGCTAGGACCACGTAGTTGGTCAGTGAGGTCAACTCCGAGATCTGGATGGAGTCTACGGACTTTCTCTCGGCAAGGCGCCGCTCTGCTTTTACTGGCATAATATCTCCTGTCTGATTATTTTTACGATCCATATACTCTCTCATCGGAGGCTCTGGACTAAAGTTAAGGGGATTTTTTATCACCTCAGAAAAATGTGGTTTTGAGCAAAAAACTTGTCTCAATTTGAGAACGACTCAGGCCAGGGGATGTCTTTTTTGCCGGCTGTGATCTCCATCATGCGACGCAAAGGAATCTGTGCCTTTTTAATGAGATCCTCAGGGAGGCTGACCTGGGGGCTGAGATCCCTCAGGCTATTGCGGATTTTTTCCAAGCTATTCATCTTCATATAAGGACATTCATTGCAGGCACAGGATCCCTCAGCCGGAGCCTGAATGAGTTGGGCCTCCGG
>SKYF01000198.1 GCA_007128005.1 Bdellovibrionales bacterium | reverse complement strand
TAATTTTGACCTCTTCAAAAGTTATTTGCGGTGGCGAAATCATTCCTGGCAGACCTCTGTTCAGGGGGAATTAACCTTAGATGGGTTGTTTTTCCTTGGATTTTAAAGGGTGTTTATGGAAAGGCAAAAAAAAAAGAAATGGTATGCTCTTCTGGGAGTGATTGCTGTTTTTGCGGCGGGTATGGCTCTAACTCCGATATCGGGAGGGGATACAGACTCTGTTTTTGCCGATTGGATACGAAGTGAGTATGGGCCATTTCTGCAGGAACTGCCCCCTGTCCCCTATGAGAGGGTTTTGGGATTTAAGCCGACAAAAGAACAGGTCGAACTCGGGCGACTGCTCTTTAATGACACCATTTTGTCACGAAACAACGATGTCAGTTGCGCCACTTGTCATTTAACAAATCATGGCTTTACAAACTCAATGCCCTTGCCCTTTGGGGCTCTAGGACAAGGGGGGCCCACTGGGGACACTGTGGGTAGAGCTTTTGGTCTGGGCGAGCTCTCTGACAAACGTAACTGTGGCGACGATGGAATGGGCTATCTTTGCGATAGACCCTTTTTTCGAAATACGCCCTCTACCATAGATGTGGCTTACAGGGCGAACTCAAGGACAGATGATGGGTTGTTGCTGGATGGTCGCTTTGGGCGGTTGGCCTTTCAGGTTTTATTGCCGATAGGCACAGCGGAGGAATTGTGTGGCACTAATCCCGTTCCTTCAAATAAAGAGGAGAACCCCTTTTTAGAAGGGGGGCCATTTTTTTCACAGGGCATCTTGGTCAAGCACACTCATGTGACCGATCCCTACACGGGGGCCACACTGCCGTTTTTCAACTCTCCACCTGAAGTGATCCATGGGATTCCACTGAGGCGCAATGATGGCCGCCTTTCTATTCCAAACTTTAATGAGTGCCTAGCAATTGCTTTGGCGAAGCTCAATGGGGTTCCCGAGTATCGTAGGCTGTTTCGCCAGGCTTTTCAGGCCGATGAGATTACAGATAGGGTTTTAGGAATGGCAATGGCAGCCTTTATCGCCACCCATGTCTCCAAGGACACAGCCTTTGATAGGTTTGTGCGAGGAGAAAACTCGCTTTCCGCCGGACAGATGAGAGGTTTGGTGAGTTTTTTAAGCCAGCCCAACGAAATTGTGGAAATTGGCTTAGACAATAGGGTTGTGGGTGTGGGGTGTGTGAATTGTCACAGCCCTCCTTTTTTCGGGGGAGCGGGATTTGGCTCCTTAGGGGTCATTAGTGATCCCAGGAGCATCCGATCCCGACCCCAAGTCTTGTTTGAACAGAGGTCGGTAAGTTTAGATTTTCCGAATCAAAGGGGGCGTATTCCCCGTTGTCACATTGCAGGGGTCACAGCCCGAGCTGATGGCAGCTATGCTCCAGATATTGGACGTGCTGAAGTGACCTCTCGTGAGGAAGATTGCTTTCAGTTCCGCATTCCTCCTCTACGGAATGTGATTGAGCGTTTTCCATTTTTTCACCATGGCACAGAAAGGGCGCTTGGCTATAACCTCAACTCCTTGGAGGAGCGCTCACTGCAAGCTCTTCGCAATGTGATTCTTTATCACTTGAGGGGGCCTCAGTACATTCGCCTAAAAAACCGACTGGATGTAGAGAATAAATACTTCGATAAGTTTTTTCAGTACGATGAGTTTATCGATCCGCACCGTGTGGACTTTTTTGGAACTGAGGGCCCTCTTGAGAGATCATCGGTGCTTATTGAAGAAGCCTTGCTTGAAGATATACTGTCTTTTGTGGCCTATGGCCTATGGGATGAAAAAGCAGTTAAACGAGGTGATCTCAACAATAGGGTTTCTCACCCCAAAAAAGTGCCAAGTGGATTTCATCCATCTATCACCCGTGATCATGGCACTCAGCTGGAATTGCCTCCCGCTTTTCGGCAATAGCAGACCGACTACTTTAGGGCTCCCGAGTACTTTCACGTCAGTTCAGAGGCGACTGTCTACCAGGAAGAAAGTGTCTAGGTTTTAGACGGTCCCTGTTGAAAACAGACGTTCACTCCTGTCTCGAATCCAGTCAAATCAATAACTTAAAGTAGGAACAATTTTTGCCACTCCATCTTTGAATAAGGGAGGGGCTTTTTATGACTTTAAATTCTCACGCAATCCGAAACTTGTGCCTAGCTGGAGTTGCTCTGGCGTGGCTTTCTGGCTGTGAACCCATCGGCTCTCCAGTCATTTCAACCACTCAGGGCTCACTTGCAGAAGGCCAGTTCTGCGGAGAATACGCCCACGGCGACCTTTGGTTTGAAGCCTCAGATCAGACAAGCATCCACGGCTATATCTGTGCCGATGGAAGGCCAGGATCTGCAACTTATATTATCGAGCTCCAGCTCAAATGTGAAAATGGAAAGGCTATTGAAACAGGTGTGACTCGGCCCGAGCAAGCTCCTAATAGAGTGACCTGTCTTCCGCCTCCTCCCCCTCCAACTCGAACTCCTCCGCAAGAAGACGCTCCGCCACCGGCTCCAGCTCCTCCGCAAGAAGACACTCCGTCGCCAGCTCCAACTCCTCCGCAAGAAGACGCTCCGCCACCAGCTCCAGCTCCTCCGCCTCAGCTGTGCAGCCCTGGCTCTACTCAATCTTGCCCTGTGACGAACGGATCTGGACTCCAGTTTTGTAATATCACAGGCTTAGAATGGAGTGTGTGTCAAGTCATGGAATGTGACCCAGGCTTCACTCGGTCGGGCAACCTCTGTGTGATAAACCAACCCCCTGAACAGAGTGCTGAGGATCAAATTGTCAGTTTTTATTGGACTCATTTAAATAGGGCTCCTGATCAAAGTGGTCTTATTTACTGGATGCAAAAATACAATGAGGGTGTGTCCTTAATGCAAATAGAAGACAGTATTGCCAACTCCTTTGAAGCGGCTGTCAGAAGGGCTTTTATGGATCACCTGCTCAGGGCACCAAGTCTTGATGAGCAAATCATTGAGTCACGCTCTATCAAAAGCGAAAGTCAATTGAGCGAGTTTTTGACGGCCCTTAGAAAGTCTGTCTACTGTCAGTCAGATTGTCTTGAGGAGAACCTCAAAGCACTGAAGCAGAGTCATGAGCCAACCATCAAGAGTTATTACCACCTTCACCTCAACCGCGATCCAGACATCCTTGGCTTGAACTACTGGATAGATCGGGCGATGAGTGGCATATCTTTGGCGACCATTGAGTATGCCTTCAGAAACTCACCAGAGGCTTTTATTAGAAGCTACTATTTAGAGCACCTTTTGCGGGAGCCTGATCTAGCTGGTCGCCTCTTTTACCTCGATAGGTACAATGATGGACTCTCACTTGAGCAGATTAGACTCAACATCCGCTCGTCCCCAGAGTGCAAAGTCAACTGTATCTGAGCCCTTACTCAGTCGAAGACAAAGCGCTAGTCCCGGAGCGAGTGTGCGGAGCGTTGGGACTTACTCTTCGGTCCTGTAAAATCCCCTAGGGGTCGGCTTGACAGATTCGCTGGCTCTCTGGTGGAGTAAAGCTGAGCTTAGAGATCAGTGCAGGGGTTGGATATTAAAATTTATCTAGTGTTATTCTTTGTTCAGGTGCTATTCGGAATGAACTTTGTGACTTCCAAATATGTGCTTTCAGAGATGCCAGCATGGGACCTTGCCTTTGTGCGGTTTTTTGTGAGCGGTTTGGGGCTCTTTGCACTGGCCTTTGTTGTTCAGCTGAAGGAGCAGCGGCAACGAGAGGAACAAAACAGGTTTTTACAGGCTGGCAAGTCTCTCGTCTTGGCCCCAAGGGATCTGTTGTCGGCCCTAGTGCTTGGCCTGTTGAGCTTTGCTCTTTCTCAGACCTTATTTTTGCAGGGGCTTGCTCTGAGCAGCGCAGCCAATGCGGCGATTTTAATGACCACAATCCCTCTTCTCACCTACCTGGTGGCTTTGACAAGGGGGTTGCGTCAGCTGGAGAGGCAGAGTCTTGCTGGGTTTTTCTTGGCCTTCTTGGGGGTCTTAGCTCTGCAGCAGGACTCTGTAAGAGCCTTTGAATGGGGGGCTTTTTGGGGGGATGGCCTGGTTTTATTGGGAGCTTTGGGGACGGCCATCTTTATTAGCTACAGTAAGGATTTTTTTAGTCGGGTGCCTACTTTATTGGGCACGGCCTACCTGTTCACCCTGGGATCTTTAGGGTTGATCCCAGCGCTGTTGTGGAGGGTGGAGTCCTTGAGATGGGGCACTGTTTTTCTCTCAGATTTTAGCCTCTCCGCGGCTCTGGTGTTTACGGTATTTGGTGCCACTCTACTTCCCTACGGCTTAAGTCACTGGGTGGTTAAAAAGATTTCGGCCGAGTACATGGCCCTGTTTATTTTTATTCAGCCCCTGGTGGCAAGTCTTCTGGGCTGGTTTTTTTTAGAGGAGACACTCAAGCTCAAACTCCTGTTCAGTGCAGTTCTTGTCGGGCTTGGCCTCTGGCTTGTGGGCCTAAAAGAAGGTCGCAATCGGAAAACCTAATGAAAGACCCCATGCCTTTACATAAAAGGAGTCATCTCGCCAGGACAGGTAGTTGATCTCCCAGAACACTCTGCGCCCAAAGCGCAGCCAAGTGTTGCGGTAGTGTTCGTTGGTGATGGGAGACAAAAACACCCCATAGGTCAGGCTGTAATTCTCAAGCCCAAAGGGGTGGCGGTAGACAAATTCAAAGCCCTGAGGATAAATTCCCTTTGTGGACTCGCGTGAGGAGAATTCGCTTCGGTAGGTCACGGTTTGAAGGCCGAGCAGGGGCGTGACCGTCAGGCGGTAATCGAGGGCTGAGGCCATGTCGTAGGCAAAGTAAAGTCCCCATTTGTTGAAGAGGGATCCATGATAGAACAGGCCGTTGAAGAATCGAAAGGAGGTCTCTTCCCCTAAGGTGAGCCGGCCATAGAGGAGAAAGGGGGAGGTGAATCGGGTCTTTTCGCCGAGGCCTTGCTCGCGGTAGAAGAGGGAGTGGGGGCCAAAGCCCGTGGCCAGTCTCAGGCGGGGGACATGGGCTGGAACCTGGGCCTGAACGGACACAGTCTGAGTTTGGTCATCCAGACTCTGTAGCTGAAACTGTGAGCTTTGACCGTGATCTAGGTGGAGGGTAAGGGGAGTGGAGACCTGAGAGCCAAGCCCCAAGTTTGGAGTGGCAAGCAGCACTTTCAGATGACACTGCTCTCGGCCAAAGCGGCCACTGCGCTCCAGCAGGCAGCCAGCAGAGAGAAAGTGGGCGTCCAGTCCTGTCACCCTCAGAGAGTAGGGCGAGCAGGAGTAGTCAATCAAATGGATGGGAGTGTCAGTTTGAGCTTGCACATAAACAGTGGCGAGAGGTCCTTGGCCGCTAAAAAGAGTGATGGGTCGCGGAGTAAACAGCAGGTAGTGAAAGCGAAGCAGCTGCCGGCCCTCAGCTGTTCTCTGTGCGACAAAGCGAGTGCCCAGGTACTGGGCTGAGAGGTCCCCCTCCAAATCTGGAGCTTCAATTTCCAGATGCATCCTCGGCAAAAGAAGCACTCGATTGAGCCTCACCCACTGCAGGGACTCCTCTACCAGTCGAAAGCTCATGGATGGGACCTCAGATAGGCCGGGACTGAGTTTATCCACTTTGATCTCAAAGTCTTGAGAGCTAAGCTCCATGCGTCTTTCTCCAAGTGGAGTGAGTCCCATAATGAGGGGGGCAAGAAGGTTCTCTTCAGCAGCACCCGTCTCAAAGGTCGGTTGGGCCCACAGGGCAAATGGGATGAAAAGTCCAAGCAGTGGACTGTAAAAAACAGATCGACTCATGAGTGCTCTCCTTTCGCTTCCCTCTCTTCATTCAATTTGTGGCCAAGAGCCAACAGGCCCGACAAAAGCAAAAACACAACCGCCAGCCCCTGCATAACCACAGGGGCAGTGAACTTATCTGCAAGAAGTCCAATGGGAAAACTCATCAGGGGGCCAATGCTCAGAAAGCACAGTCCGATCACCGAGCCCATCCGCCCACGGAACTCCTCGAGCACCTCAAGGTGGAGGGACACCGTGAGCGCAGCAAAGGACAGGTACAGGGAAAATCCAGTTAGGCTCATCAGAACGCCCGCCTGAGAAGCACTCTGCACAAGGGGTAGGAAAAAGACCGCCAGCGAGGCAAAGGGCACGCCGAAGACAAGGGCCTTGATGGGGTGCTTTGGCTTGACCAAAGTAAAGGTGATTGCCCCTGCCATAGAGCCCATGGCGGGAAAGGTGAATAGATAGCCAAATTGCTCTGCAGTGAGCTCAAATCGCTCTTGGATATAAACTCGAAAGACCACGATAAGTAGGGGGAAGAGAAGACTGATATTGAGCAAGAGCTGGAGTATGCGGTAGCGCAGGCTGGAGTTGCTAAACATATAGCGCACTCCTTCAAAAAGAGCGAACCAGTTGGGGCCTTTGCCTGGCTGAACAGGTGGAGAGACGGGCTTTTTGCCGTGCTTCAGTTCAAGGGTCCTCAGTATGAGGATGACCCCCAGATAACTGAGACCGTCCACCAAAAAAACCAGGGCCGGGCCCTGCCAGGCCATCAGCAGGCCTGCAAGCAGGGGGCCGAGCATTCGAGAGGCATGAAAGTTTGTGGAGTTTAGAGCCATGGCCTGCTGGAAGTCAGCTCGGGGCACAAGTCTTGGGGTGATGGTCTGATAGGCGGGTTGATCAAAGGCGTTGACGGCTCCTTCAATCATGGCAAAGACGAGCAGATGCCAAAACTGGATTTGGGTGAATTCGACCATAAAGGCCAATATCAAGGCTGAGGCTGCCAGCAGGGCCTTGGTGAGCATCATGGTTTTGCGCACGTCGCTGCGGTCGACAACGACCCCTCCCTGTAGAATGAGCAGGAAGGCCGGCAGAGCCATAGCCAGCATCAGCATCCCTAAGGCCCCGGCTTTGCCCATAATCTCAATAACGATCCAGGCTCTTGCCAGTTCGTGAGACCAAGTCCCGACCTGGGAGAGCGTCTGCACAAAAAAGAAGCGCCTAAAGTCCTGATGTCGAAAGGGGCTGAGCCGAGAAGAGATAAGTTTGACCATGAGCCCTACAGCATGGTGAAAAGTGAGCCAGAATTCAAGCACCACTTGATTTCAAAACAGCTTGTGGCTAGGTTTGTGACGCCGAGAATGAGTAGGTAGAAAGGGACAATCATGACACCTAGAGTAAGAGAGATCCTCAGTTGGTACGGGGCAGACAATCCAGGAGTGTTGACCAACCTGGCGCGAATGCTCAATCACGGTCGCCTGGCTGGGACTGGAAAAATGGTTATATTGCCTGTGGACCAGGGCTTTGAGCACGGCCCGGCCAGAAGCTTTGCCAAGAATCCCGATGCCTACGACCCCTCCTACCACTTCAGTCTGGCCATTGAGTCGGGCTGCAACGCCTATGCAGCTCCTCTTGGCTTTATCGAGGCCGCAGCCAGAGACTATGCCGGAGAAATCCCCCTGATTCTAAAAATCAACAATTCAGACTCTCTTTTTAAATCCAAAGAGGATCCCATCTCGGCTCTCACCGGCTCCGTGGACGATGCTCTACGGCTGGGGTGTTGCGCCATTGGCTTTACCATCTATCCGGGCTCTGCCGCTCGCAAGGAGATGTACGAGGAGATTGCCATGGCAGCCCAGCAGGCCAAGGAGGCGGGGCTTGTGGTGGTCATGTGGTCCTACCCCCGAGGGGGTGGGTTGAGCAAGGAGGGAGAGACCGCCGTGGATGTGGTGGCCTATTCTGCCCAGATTGCAGCCCAGCTCGGAGCTCATATCATCAAGGTCAAGCCCCCCACCTCCCACATTGAGCAGCCCGAGGCCCAGAAGGTCTTTGCCGAGCAGGGAATCAAGGTCACAGAGATGAGCGACCGCACTCGCCATGTGGTGGAGTCGGCCTTCAACGGCAAGAGAGTGGTGATATTTTCTGGCGGTGAGGCCAAGGCCACCGAAGATGTTCTCAAAGAAGTGCAGGGTCTGGCCATGGGAGGCTCCTTTGGCAGCATTATGGGCCGCAATGCCTTTCAGCGTCCCAAGGCCGAGGCCATTGGGCTCTTGCACAAGGTGATGGACATTTATGGAGCTAAGGACTAGCGACAATAGGAGCGTGAAGGTTATGAATCAGGACAAGCGTGAGCTGGCTGAGGCCTCTGAGGCTGTGAAGTCATCCGAAGGGGCAAGCAAAGGAAGAGAAAATCCACTGCGTCTTGAGAAAAGACGGAAGCTCCACGCCCTGAGGGCCGAGGGAATCGATCCCTTTCCCCACAACTTTGAGCGCAAGCATCAGGTTCAGGATTTAAGCTCTGCTCAGGGCCACCTGGAGGCTGGGCAGTCGGCAGAGGATTCTGATTTTGTTGTTGCCGGCCGCTTGATGACCCGAAGGGATATGGGCAAGGCCGCCTTTTTCAATATCCAAGACACCACGGGCTCTCTGCAGTGCTATGTGCGCCTTGAAGAGTTGAGCGAGGTGGATCGCAAGGCCTTTGATCTTTTGGACATTGGCGATATCTTGGGCTTAAGGGGCTTTGCCTTTCGCACCCGCAAAGGTGAGCTCTCCCTTCATTGCCGAGAGCTGAAGCTGCTCTGCAAAGGGCTTGAGCCTTTGCCTGAGAAGTACCATGGCCTGACGGATGTGGAGCTCAAGTACCGCTATAGGCATCTAGACATGGTGATGAGTCCTGAGACCAGAAAGGTCTTTGAGACTCGCTCCAAAATCATCGCCGAGATCCGCCGCTTTTTAGACTCCAGGGGCTTTTTGGAGGTCGAAACCCCCGTTCTTCAGCCCATCTATGGAGGGGCCTCGGCCTATCCTTTCTCTACTCACCACCGCGCTCTGGACATGAAGCTATTTTTAAAGATCTCTCCCGAGCTCTACCTTAAGCGCCTGATTGTCGGGGGATTTGACAAGGTCTATGAGGTCTCAAAGAACTTTCGCAACGAGGGCATAGACCGCTCCCACAACCCTGAGTTCACCATGCTCGAATACTACGAGGCCTACACCGACTATCTCCATCAAATGGAGCAGTTTGAACAAATGGTGGCTGAGATCTGTCAGGCCATCAAAGGCACGACCCAGATCACCTACCAAGGACAGGAGTTGGACTTCACTCCTCCTTGGCGCCGATTGACTGTTTACGACGGGATCAAGGAGTATGGGGGCTTTGACGTGACTGAAATGGATGAGGCGGGCCTTTTTGCCAAACTCAAAGAGTTGGGCTCGGACCTGGAAAAACCTCTCTCCAAGGGCGAGATGGTCATGGAGGCCTTCGAGCTGGTGGTGGAAAAGCATCTGTGGCAGCCCACTTTCGTCATAGACTTCCCTGTTGAGATTTCGCCTCTAACTAAATCCCATCGCAGCAAGCCCGGTCTGGTGGAGAGGTTCGAGCCCATGGTGGCTCATATGGAGTTGGGCAACGCCTATACCGAGCTCAACGACCCTGAGGAGCAGAGGTCTCGCATGGAAGAGCAGGAGGCTAAGCGGGTGATCGACGAAGAAGCTCAGCCCATGGATGAAGACTTTATTCACGCCATTGAGGTGGGCATGCCCCCGACAGGTGGAGTGGGCCTTGGCGTGGAGAGGCTGGTGATGTTGCTCACCGATCAGCCCAGTATCCGCGACATCATCTTTTTCCCCACCATGAAGCACAAATAACCCATCTCAGATTGAACATCCAAGGCTGGTTTCGAACACAGCCGACTCAACTCACCTTAAGACGCCAGGAATGACGATTCAGCCTTGAATCCAATAGTTGAATCCAACCACAGAGCCAAGAGATCCTAGCTGGGGTCGAGAAGCAGAAGCACAAAAACGGCGAGATACATGAGAAGAGCCGTGCCCCCAGTTGCGATCAGTAGCCACAGAGCTATAAAGCGCACAACCCCCGGGTCCCAGGACCATTTTTGACTGATCTTTAAGCAGACCCCCAGTATTTTCTTTTGCCAAGCTCCTTCAATTCTATCCCTGCGGGGAAAGGCCAGGAATAAAGTGATATAGAGCAGGATGCCGACCCCAAAGAACAGGCCAATCAGCCATACAATTCGAACAAGGAGGGGGTCTAGGTTGAGTTTTTCTGCAAGACCCTTGCACACCCCACCCAAGATCCCATCGGGAGAACGGGCCCAGTAAGAGGGCAAGGGCTCTGATCTATGCCCCTGCAACGTATTTATGTTTTGGTTCGACATAGGCAAACTCTAAGTCTGAGGCTCCCAATTCGTCAAATACCATTTAACTCCTCTTTCTGGTGTCCTTTTACCCCGCCTTTGGTGTCCAGGAAAAACTCAGGGCAGCAGAACTCCTACTCTCGATGGTCCTATTTCTGGCCTCTCTACTACTTATCTTAGGGCTGTCGATCTTCTGTTTTTCGATCTCTTGCTTTTCGATCTTTTACTTTTCTATATCTTCCCCTTTGCTCCATTTATCGCTTCATCTTTTCCAAGCCGAACTCCCTGACTCCCTCCCGAATATTGCAAGCAAAGCAGAGAAGCCGCAAATTTTCCTCCTCACAACCTCCACCCAAGGCCACAGGAACAATGTGATCCACCTGAAGCCCCTCCTTGCTCCCGCATTTCACACAGGCCCCATTATCTCGCTCCCATATGCGATATCTTTTTCCCTTTGAAATCGACCGCGGCTGAGGCCCCAAACCCCTAGTCCTAGAATCCCGTTCTTGGGCCCTAGCCTTTGCCTTCAACTCACCCCGCGGAGCACCTGACGCGCTCCCTAAATTAGAGTTGTTGACGCGGCTTTTCTTCAACGTCGTAGCCAGCTCATCCCCCAATCGAGAGTCCGGCTCCGCTATGGTCCTGGCTTCTGCGACGGCCGCTGATTCTGCAATGGGCCCTGATTCTGCAATGGGCCCTGATTCTGCAATGGGCCCTGATTCTGCAATCGCCCCTGATTCTGCAATCGCCCCTGATTCTG
>SKYF01000010.1 GCA_007128005.1 Bdellovibrionales bacterium | reverse complement strand
AGTCGTTCACCCGCACGAGAAAAATACGCCCTACAAGATCATCATCATTTGCTCCACAGTCAAAATCCCCCATCTGGCAACAATTCAGCCCCTTTTGTTTCACGACTGGCACACGATCCAATCCACTCGTTACCCACGCAACAGAGGCCGCCACATCCATATTCAAGTCCTCGGTCAACGTATTGCCGTGACTTGCCAAAAAGGATCTCTCTACACAGCGGGCAAACAAAACTGCATTGAACACCAATTCAGCTCCTCCACCCCCCCCGCTTGCCACCACCCTTGATAACTTTAAGCTAAAGCTGTCCTGGTTTTGCCCAGTCAAGGAAAAGTAATCCACACCTCCCACTTGATCCTCAAAAGGGTCTCCATCAGACAACACCCCCTCAAAATCTAAATCATTGGAATAGACTAGAGTGCGGGAGGGGAAAAAGTCTTCTATTTTAAAATACATAGTTGCGCGCGTTGTAAGTGTCCGAATAAGATAGGAGACACTCAAGACATCGGCCTCTGATTTTACACGATTGTAACCCTCTTGAATCCTTAAAAGTGATTGACTCATCAGCACAGAGATAAGGCCGATCATTGCTATCGCAATAACTAACTCTACAAGAGTCAAGCCTGCACTTTTATTGGATTCTGATTCTGACTTCATCATTCAGTGATCTCACCTCCATAAACCACATAACCTGGTCCACCAAACTGTCCGCCAATCTGGCTATCGGGTACACTTGTTCGTTGGCGTTACAATCACCAGCCCTCAAGCGCAGAGTCTGCTTGGCGTTATGAAGACACATCTTATGAGGATCCGGGTCAGGCGGAGTAGCTGGCGGCAAAGGTTCAAGATAGGCCCCCCACTTATTCACTAAGTTGGTCGTGGCTGCTGCTAAAGTAATATCCCCAATTTTACTGGTCATCCCGAGCACCGTCGGCAAAGATCGAGTTTCCGGATCATAGGCTACAAAAACATGTGGAAGCGGATTACTTGAATCCGGGAGATGACTGCCCGCCCCCAAAGGGTTTACCAAGTGCAGAGCTGAAGCCCAGCCCAAAGGAGTTGTGGGGGGCAAGAATACCCCTCCTTCGTTTTGACAGATAGTTTTACCCTGCACAAAATGTGTATGGCCTGCTGTCGAAACAAAAAAATCGCCATCTGAATTTCGGCATAGGAACTTCAAAGAAACTGGCTGAATAGGACTCACCGAACTCACTCCTTTGTAGCGAAAATGGTGAGACAAAACAGCCCCTCCAGTCCCCGTCCTATCAAGACCACTAAAAAAGCCTGGTGAACTCATTACCTCTGGTAGACCTGTTGGATCAAAGTGAACAGCGTGGCGCTCCGCCTCCTGGTCCTCACTGGACATCATCGGCGGGACCCCCAAGATCTGCCCCTGCATATCAGGCCTCAAAGCCACCCAGAACTCAGTCACCCCTGGGCTCTCCGCAACAAACCAATCCTCTAAGCCCAGCCATTGGCTAGAGGTTTGGGGAGCCATAAATAGTCCCTGCTCAGAGTTATTTATGATTTCTAGGTGGCCACTGCCTGGTGGTAGTTCTGGCAGAATTGGAGCAGTCAGCTGCATCTGGTCAAACATTTCCTCCCAGTTCGCCAGCCCCAACCTCTGTCTCCCCATCTCATAGCAGACTCGAGAGCCACCGGGAAAGTCGGTTTGATAATAACTGCCGCCCCCTCCAAAAACATCCTTGGACAAAAGAAAGCGCCCATAATTGAAGCACAAAACCGGCTTAGTCTCGGAACATGGCTTGTGGACTAAAGTAAATCGATTTCCGGCAGCAGCTGCCCCATCGTACTGAGCGGCCATGCACTCACTGCTAGCAGTCGTGTTCTCCCCATAATGTCTGAGCTCAGCAAGACCTATGTCGTTTAAGACACACTCGGGCACTGTTCCATCGATCGGCTCTGATGGTTGCGCCGAAACTGGACCAAAAGTGTCAAGGCCAAAGCGACTGCAAGAGCGGGCATAACAAGCCGTGCAAGCTATGGGCTGCGTATGGAGTTGAGTTGACCACTCTGTCTCCGCCCCGCATTTGAGGGGCACAGTGAGTTCAAGTCGACCCCGGTGATGGGGGTCACCACTTTGGACAGCTTGACAAATTTGTTGACAGAGAAGCGACCCGGAAGCCTGGTCGTTCACAGTTATTGTCATCAGGTGCTGGGAACCCACAGACATCTCATTTTTGGTTAGGTTTTCGGAGCTATCGAGGGCAAAAAACTTCCCCAATGACATCCCATAGTTGACCTGATCAAGCCTGTAAGAAACTGTGGCTGACCCGGGTATTTTATTTTCGGCTGTTCCACCTTGATGCACACCGAAGTTTGGGATCAAGGGAGCGCTTGTATTTTTAAAGCACTGGTTGCTGGGGTTGTATTGAAAGGATGCTGTCACATCAAATCCATCCGCAAAATTTCTATTGGCTGTCGAGTTGGGGCAACGGTAGCTCATTTCATTGCAGCCGACTTGCACATTGGCATCAGCATCTGACCTAATATCATTTGCCCCGGAAAGTATTCCTTGCTGGATGGCCTGATTTTCAAACTGCCTTGGGGCCAGCGGATCAATCGCTGCCAACTCCTGCACAACAGAGACCCCCAATTTTTGGTTTTCACTTATGGGAACCAGGCCGCCCGACTGCAAAAATATCTCATTGCCACCGTGATCACATCTTGCTGCTTGCCCCGCCCAGATCATCTCACCCCAGCGCAGCTGCCTACTACTGTCTCCATCTGACTTCTGGGCCGTTACGAACAAATTAAACCCAACTCGGTTTAAATGATACTTATCTCCAGGGACCCCTCCTAAGATTAAAATTGGATCCATATGATTATTCACGCCCTCTTCTTTGACCAAATGTACGGGAATGAACTCAATCAAGGCATCCATAGCTCCCTCGTCTGAGTCCCTACGAAGACAGCGATAAAAATCATCGTGTACACCCTCTTGAAACCAACTGTCGCAGCGGGGACTCATGGGAACTATCTCCCAGTCGTGACTAAGAAACTCTTTCCAACGATCATCCCCAAAGACTCCGTCAATTTTGTCGTTGCTGAAAACAAGATAAAGATCGACCGTGGGCCCAACAATAGACTCTACCTCGACCATGCTACAAATCCCTTGAGTTCTCAAAGCGCCATCTGAGACAGCGAGCAGGAGATCTCTGGACATGGGAATCAGCTCTGAGGACACAACCGCTTCATCAAGATCTGTTGCTGTTTTCCTTATCGCATTAAAAATAAATATCTCTACAGAAAGAAATGCGGTCACAATCGCAACCAACATACCCACTGCAATCAAGGCCTCAATTAGGAAGCCACCCCTTTGACATTTTTTTTGTAACAACCTTGACATAAAAACCCTCAAAATAATCAGTGTGGAGGAATATATCTCATATTCAAACCTAACCCCTTAGACCCAGGCTCTACATAGTTATCGAGATCGTACAACAGCTTACGGGGCTCAACTCTTGAGAGGGATGGATTCGGAGTGAATGTACTTGGGTCATGAGGGTTATAGGAATCCAGAAAGTCCGTCTCAAAATAGGACTCCGGAGTGTAGCGGGTGACACTCAATCGATAGTTTACTTTTGCAACTTCTATCAAGTGTGCACCCCGTGTACGTAAAGTCAATCCCCCTCCCCCACCACAACCAGCACAATTCACGGTTGGGTCGCTGGCCTGATCCGCGGGCGAAATCACAAGCCCAGACACCCTAGGACAGGGAACGCCCCCGTCAGTTACTGTGAACTCTTCTCCGGGCATAATCACTTCCTCCCCTCCCATAAAGTCAACCTCAACAGGAGCGAAAGTCTTTCCGGCAAAATAGTTCTTATAGGGCTGAAATTCCCTCTCGAAAGTCAGCTGGTAAATAGGGCCTGGACCTAAATTTCTTATAGTAAAATGAAATGTTATCGTCAGACCAGGGGGGGCGACTTGAGGCCCCGCACATATGGGCGATGGGTTTTGAGACGTCGCAGCCGCGCACTGAAGAGAACAAAGCCCCACCAAACTATTTGCAGACACAACGGGCCAACCCACAGGCCTGCGCATGGCCCCTTGCCTAAAATAAGGACTCTGAAAGGGCCGGGCTGTCGAAGCCCTGAAGTGGACGAAGGTCCAGTCGTCGTCGACAATTGAGTGTTCGACAGGTATTTCTCCAAGTAAATGCCTTAATTCTTCAGACTTATCCCAGTCCACCAACTGAAATTTGAGATCTGTCTTTGTAGAAACGCCACCTGACTCAAAGGCATAATCAAAAACAAGTTCTCCATTTGCGCCATATCTCTGGTTCGATAAATTGAAATCCTTAGGAAAGAGTTCTGGTGTATGTTTATGCCCACCCCAACGGCACCTTTGGTTGGCCCCAAAGCCGGTCCACCCACCCTCCCGACAGAGGATAAGATTGTTGGAAATAAGATAGGCGGCTAAATTCTTGGCCCCTCGGTTGGCGTGGCGATACACCCACTCCCCTCGCTCATCTGCACTTAATCTGATGGCATTTAATCCAACCGCCAATAACCCCCCAATGGATATAGCTGCAAATGCGCTCAACATGACCACCATGATCAGAGATAGACCTTTTGAGTTGTTTATCAGTGATTTTTTCACGCAACAGCCCCCCCTCACAGATTACGACATAGATCCCCGCTCAACACAAGAGAGTTTTTTCTAGGGGTCTTGGTCTTGAAGAACCCCTAGAGCGCTATATGCCGCGCTATGATGGTCCCCAAGCTCCTGTCAGACCCCCTGGCAACTCTCTTGCCAAATCAAGTCAAATGACTTAGTGATTTTAACTATGGAAACCCTTTTCGACAAAATTATCAAGAGGCAAGTCCCCGCAGATATCGTCTTTGAAGATGAGCTGTGCTTGGCCTTTCGAGATATCTCGCCTCAGGCTCCCACTCATATTTTATTGATCCCCAAAAAGCCCATTGAGTCCATGGCCAAACTCAATACTGAGGATCAAGCACTCATGGGTCACATGCTATTGACAGCTGCTCAAATTGCCCAGAGTGAGGGATTGAGTGAAGAGGGCTACCGGTTGGTGGTGAACACCAACTCAGCCGGCGGGCAGAGTGTGTATCACCTCCATATGCACATTTTAGGTGGCAGACAGATGCAGTGGCCTCCTGGCTAAAACTTTTGCGGGAATACCTTAAAAATTTTACAGCGACCCTGGCGGACCTTCTTATTTTCAGGTAGGAGGATGACAAGCAGCTCCAAAGGGGGGACCATGCACATCAAAACACTGCCAACACGCAAAAAGGCGTCAAAATATATCTATTGCACACTCACATCTGTTTTGTTGAGTGCTCAGGTCTTAGCTCTGGCAGGGATTTTCCTGCCAACGGCAAGGGCAAGTGCCACAACAGTGACGAAACTCCAAGTGATCGAACTCCAAATCTCCTCCCAAGGACTAAGCCAAGCTGCCTGCGCACAGCAGTTGATTGCCAACATCCCCTACAAGGGGGGCTTTGTACCGGTTCCCGCTCTCGCCTACGGCCCCCTTGTGGAGCAAGATCTTGGCCCCGCAAAACCCATCCTGATTCACCTCGACCCAGAAATCTTCTCAGAAGCCCTCTTGGCCAAGAAAAAGAGCACTGGATCCAAACCCAATCGTGGGGAGAAGGGACAGCGCAAGTCTCCAAATCTCCCCTTTCCCTCAGATCAGCAAGAGGGCCCCGCAGGCTATTACGACCTGCCGAGAGATAGGGAGGACCACTCGCCCACCTATGGCTACTATGACAATGGGGATGGGGGAACTGGGGCTGCCTATATGGACTTTTCTCGGCTTGAAGGGCACAACTACTTCCTGGTTGACAGCTTTTACACCGACCCTCCTTGGGTGCGAGACAGTGAGACTCCCGCTCGGGGGCGCAGACCCAGCCCAAGCACAGATGACCGACTCCCCGGTGGAGGCTCCGATAGATCTCGCGATTCCGGCTATAGCCCCGTCTACCATGACCCCTCCACAGAGGGTGGAGGCTATGGTGGCGGAGACGGACCCGATCCCGGGGTTTTTGGCCTCAAGGCGATCCTCCACCTGCCTGACGGCTCCACTGTTCAAGGATTTTTATTTCAGTAAGGGGTGGTGCCCGGATCAAGGGAGAGACTCGCTATGAATCTAGAGCTGGCCCTTGTCCTGGGGCTGTTGAGCCTGGCCATTGCCATGTTTGTCCTGAATCGCCCCAGGCTGGATGTCGTGGCCTTAATCATGCTGGCGACCCTTCCTTTTACCGGGACTGTCAGTGTGAGCGAGGCCCTTGCCGGCTTTGCCGACCCCAACATTGTTCTTATAGCCCTGCTGTTTGTGATGGGAGAGGGTTTGGTCCGCACGGGAGTGGCACGCCGACTCGGAGACTGGATCAACAGTCAAGCCCAGGGCAGTGAAGCTCGGCTGCTTGTGTTCTTGATGTTTTCGGTGGGCATAGCAGGGTCGGTGATGAGTTCCAGCGCCATTGTGGCCATCTTTATTCCTGTGGTCTTGAGAATTTCCACAAGTACGGGAATGGCTCCCTCACGCCTGATGATGCCCCTGAGTTTTGCCGCCCTGATCAGCGGGATGATGACCCTGGTGGCCACCACCCCCAACCTTCTCGTCAATGCCGAGCTGTCACGTCAAGGCCTGGAGGGCTTTCACTTTTTCTCCATTACCCCTTTTGGAGTAGTGATCCTGATTCTTGGAGTCCTCTATATGCTCCTGGCCCGGCGCTGGCTTCCCGAGAACAGGGACCCTTCTGAAAGGGCTCGTCGCCCCAGCTTTCGCGATTGGATCGAAAGCTATCAACTGGCCGACCGGGAGATTCGAGTTCGTGTGCTGTCCTCTTCCAAACTGATTGGCAAAACCTTGGGTGAGATGGGCTTGCGCCGCTCCGGGATCACGCCCCTGGCCATTGAAAGAATCCAGGGACGAAAAAAGGTTTTGATCCAGCCCACCCGCTCCACAGCCATAGAAGCCGAGGATGTTTTGCTCCTGGATGTACACACGGACGAGTCCAAAACCCACCAAGAGCTTGCCGAAGAGTTTGGAGTTGAGGAGCTACCTTTGGGAGTCACCCACCGCTATCTCACTGATCGCAGTCAGGACATGGGGATGATTGAGGCCATCGTTCCAGCTGACTCTGGTCTGGTGGGAAAAACTGTTCTAGAGACTCGACTGCGCGATGAGCCTCGACTCACAGTGATTGGGCTCAAGCGCGGCAAACAGGTTGTGTCCAACTATCTGCTTAAAGAAAAGATCCAGGTGGGAGACACACTTTTACTGACAGGCTTTTGGGAGGATATAAAAAGGTTTCAACAGCCCAGCGATGATTTAGTTCCTCTGAACCTACCCACCGAACTCGAGGAAATTCTTCCCGCTCATGACCGGGCCCCTCAGGCCCTGGCCGTCTTAGCGCTGGTGGTGGGCTTGATGGTGACCCAGCTCGTTCCCAATGTGCAGGCTGCCCTGATAGGTGTGCTGCTGATGGGCCTATTGGGCTGCATTGATATCTCCAGCGCCTACCGGTCCATAAGCTGGAAGACCCTGGTACTTATTGTGGGCATGATGCCCTTTTCTTTGGCCCTTCAGCGCACCGGAGGAGTGGACTTGGCAGCCGATGCCCTTGTCAACCTCTTTGCTGGAGGTTCTCCGCGCCTATTTTTAACAGTGGTCTTTATCGCCACCTCGAGCTTAGGTATGTTTGTCTCTAACACTGCAACCGCCATCCTTATGGCCCCAGTGGCTCTTTCCATAGCCAGCTATTTAAATGTCTCCCCTTACCCCTTTGCCATGGTGGTTGCTTTGGCGGCATCCACAGCCTTTACGACTCCTGTCTCTTCACCTGTCAACACTCTTGTGGTGGGTCCGGGACAGTATCGCTTTGTTGATTTTATGAAAATTGGTCTTCCCTTTAGCTTTATCGTTTTGGCGGTGAGTGTCTTACTTGTCCCCTTAGTTTTTCCCTTCTAGCCTCAGGTCCTGGCTCTAACACAAAACCGACAGTCCGCTGACCCATTTCTGACAGTGTCCCTCTCGAGGGACTGCTATGCTTGAGGCATATGTTTTTAGCTGACTTTCATATCCATTCCAACTTCAGTGACGGCCAGCTCTCCATCCCTGAGCTCATCGACTTTTATGGCCAGAGGCACTTTGGGGCCATCGCCATTACTGATCACCTGTGTGAGGAGAAAACCTGGCTGGGAATGACCGCCCAGGCTCTACAGCGCACTTTGACTCGACAGAGCTTTGCCGATTACATGGCCCTCATTGCCGAAGAGAAGATTCGCGCTTGGGAGCAGTACAAAATGGTGGTTTTTGCCGGCTTTGAACTGACCAAAAACTCTCTGCTTCATCACCGCTCGGCTCATTTGCTTGGCATTGGCATCAGCGACTATATTGCGGCTGACGGAGATGTCTTTGAGCTCGCCCAGGCCATTAAGAGCCAAGGGGCTCTTTGTGTGGCCGCTCACCCCCTGCCCACGGGAAAGCTCGAGCTGCAGACTCGCCACCTCTGGGACCGCCGCAAGGAGCTGGACCCCTTGATTGACGCCTGGGAGGTGGGCAGTGGCGACAACTGGTTCAAAGAAGTGGCGCAGAGTGGACTTCCTGCCCTGGCCAGCAGCGACCTGCATACTCCAAGACAACTCACCTCCTGGAAGACAGTCCTCGACTGTGAACGCCACCCCGAGGCCATACTAGAGGCGATCCGGCGACAAAACTTAAGCTGCCTCTACTACCAAGATCGGCAAGCCGAGAGCTTCTCTCCGCATTTAAGCTCTTTTGAAGCTACAGGCCCTTTAATGACTGATGAACATCTTGCCTGTACAGCCTAAACACCGGGATGCTGACGGCAGCCACACTGGCTACCATGGCGGCCCCCCAAACCTTTAAGCTCTGCCAGTAGGGATTGGCCACAAAGCTATGAAAATCCAGACCCACCAAATCTCTCACCCAGGGAAAGAGTAAAAAGTCTGTCAGCCCCCCTAAAACACAGGCCATCAGCCCCAAGAAAGCTCCCTCCAGCACCAAGGTTGTAGCAATTTCCCCCTTCGTGTAGCCCAGAGCCCTAAGAATTGCCAGCTGCACACTCATGGCCTCAAAGCGAGTGGTCATCATCGCCGCTACGCAGGCTCCGGCCATAAACAAAACAAGCAGAGTAAAGACAAAACCAAACTGCTCACCAAGGCTGGTAAGCTCCTTAAGCCGCCCCACCTCCTGCTCCACCGATATGATTTGGGCCACGGTGCGCTGGTTGATAAGGGACTGCAATGGGCCAAAGGCCTCGGGCTCGTGGTAGACTAAAAAGTAGTGAAGCACGTTATTGCGCCAAATGGAGATAGGATTTAAGTCAAACTGCCCCAACCAGTGTTGGCCCCGGTGAATGGGGGCAAAGGCGGCAAAGTCCCAAATCTTCTGAGTGGGCTTTAAAATACCCACCACCTCAAAGGCAGGTGATTCAGAGTTTGCCTCAGAGGGCCCGCCTGAGCCAGACTGCTCCTGCAAAGCGGCCACGGGGTCAATAAGACTCAAAGATACAGTGTCTCCCACCTCCAACCCCAGTCGCCTGGCCACCTCTGAGCCAAGAACCAGCTCATCATCACCGCCCAAAAACCAACGCCCCTGACTCACCTGCAAGGACCCCTGTCCACTTCCGGGTCGGCGCAAAAAGTCCCCATTGGTGCCAATGACCCGAAAGCCTGTAGCCCCAGGCATCTGGGCAAAGTACAGCAAGGGCACCACTCCGTGAACCTGATGGCTGTGAGTCACAGCTCCATCTTCAAATTTCACGCTGTCCTGGCGCCGCAAGCTCTCAAAGAGAGCATAGGGTAAAAAGTCCGGATAGGGCCCCTCTAAGTTCAAGGCCCCCAACAGGATATCCATCCCACTGGCCTTGGCTCCCACCACCGACTGTCCCTCTTGAGCCAAGGTGGCAAAGCGGGCTTGAGACAGCACATAGAGCTTCAGCAACACTCCACTGATGGCCACTGCCATGGCAATGGCCAAGACAGCAATGGAGGTGGGTAAAGCCCGCCGAGACAGGTTGAGCCAGGCCAATTTTAAAAAGCTCAGCTTGCTACTCACAGTTTGCAGCCCCCCTTATGCCTTCACCATCTGGTCAAAGTCCAAATGTCGAGTGAAGCTCTGACGCAGGCGGTGATCGTGACTGACCACCACAAGTGTGACCCGGCCTCCCGTGGCCCCCAGCAGAGCCTCGATAATTTCCTGAGCGTGAAAGTCATCCAGACTGGAGGTGGGCTCATCGGCCAAGATCAGCTGGGGCGAGGCCACCAGCACTCGCGCCACCGCCACCCTCTGCTGCTCTCCCAAACTCAGGTGAGCGGCCAGCACCTTCTCTCGGCTGGACATCTTGACCTGGGCCAGGGCCTGCTCGGCCTCGTCGCTGGAGACAAACTGCCCCTGCCGGCGCATCAGCATCACATTTTCCAGGCTGGTCAGATGGGGCAAAAGGTTCAGCTTTTGAAACACCAAGGCCAGATGATCCCGCCTCCAGGACGAGAGCTGGGAGTCAGTCATTTGACCCAGATCCTGTCCTCCCACATTGACCAGGCCACCTTGAGGGCGCAGAAGTCCGGCCATAATGTGCAGCAAAGTGGTCTTGCCCCGGCCACTGGGCCCTTGAATCAACACTCTCTCGCCGGCAGCCACTTTGAACTCTGGCAACTCAAAGAGTCGCTGATTCTGGGGAGGAATCTCCACACGAATATTTTTTAGCTCCACGTCCATGGCTTGATCCTAGCACCGGATTTTGGCAAGGGGCAAAACTTTTACCCAAATAAACTGTGGTTGAGACTCAGTCAAAGCATATGACTTTGCTGAGGACCTCACAGCAACTGGGGCTGCAGCTTCAGCAAACTTGCTGCACGAAGTGGAAGGCCT
>SKYF01000162.1 GCA_007128005.1 Bdellovibrionales bacterium | reverse complement strand
TGGCGCGAAACCGCCAAATACAGCGTTGCTCGTCTCAAATCTCACTCCAACGTACCGCTCAAGTACGCCTGCGTTCGATTTGAGCCGGGCGCCTTGTCTTTGGCGGTTATCGCCAGTCACTTTCGCTCCAGTCACTATGTAGCTTGCCCTATGTTTTCGTAAATTGACGTTTTCGCTTTGTCATGCCTGTTAATACTGAGTCGGCGATCTTTTTTGGAAACGACCCTGGCAGAAGTGTTCGAACCTTTTCTATGACCTCTGGCATCTCACTGATTGTCTGATCAATCATCTCTTCCATTTTGTCTTCATCAAACCTAGAGAGCTTGGCCGTTTCCACAAGATGTCTTCTATAAATATCATTTACCCTATATTTTCTCCTGCTCCCATAGGACATGGCCATCTTCATTTTTTTAATTTGAAAGACTCCTCTGTCTAAAAGAGGTTAAGCCGATAAGATGTCATAAAGTGGGGACATTTCAAACCCCATGGACCTCCAACTCAGACTGAAGTTTTTTGTGTGCCCATCTATAGCCCCTAACAACAGAAATATTACTTGAGCTTTCATGAACTTGAACCTGTCTTCGTCTCGATTTATTGATTCGTTCATCACGTCCATGATTTGAGTAATTCCGATGCCACCCTCATTTTCATACTTCTCAAAACTTGGAACACTTAGCGCCTGGCAAATATCTTCTTGAGGCAGCCTTATCAACTTATTGCCTACCCATGCTCGATCAAATCTCTCTACCACTAAAACTTTGATATCTTCAAATAGTACTATTTCACACTCAGCTACAGGAATACCAAAGGCCTTCACAATTTTTGCACAAAGCCACTCATTTTCTACAGAGTCAGCAAAACTTAGACCTGATCGAATTTCTCCAATTTGAGGTTTCAATATATGTGTGGTCGGAGTGGACCCTTGTGGACTATGCGATTTTCCATTGAGGAGAAGGAGTGCGGTTTTTTGTTGTGCTCCGGCGATTGACAGTCTGAAATCTTCTTCATCGGATACGCTCAAGGGAATTGTACGTAATTTTCTTAATTTTGATGCAATCTGATTCTCTGTGAGTGGTGTCCCAACGGGAGCCTTCAGTTGAGATCCTTCACCTGTGGATTTTATAAACTGCAGCGCCCCAACACAGTCCCTGCCTAACACTTCTAGTAGGTCGAATACTTGATCGCTCTTGGCATGCATCCTCGCTGCAATTCTCTGTCTTAGGGACGCACTGTCCGGCAGCAGATTGTCAAAGTAAGCATACACTCTCCCCCCTTCATATGGCTCCTCTCGAAGAGGGAGGCTTCGAGATATAGGAAAAGAGTTTCTTCTATTTAACCATTCAGCACTGTAAGTAAAAATTAAACTTCTCTTTTCTTTGTAACTTAGACTTCCCAGGGGCAAGCCATTCATGAATATGCTCAGAGATTGTGATGATTTCTCTCTAGCCATTTAAAAGAGATCCTCTAGGGATTGCTGATCATCCATCTTTGATTTCGGCCGAGGCGCTATGACCATGTCTAAGCCTAATGCGGCAAATATCAGTATGAGTGTCTCAATTTCTGCAGAACTTTTTGCTCTTTCAAGGTTCGAGATCGTTGTTTGAGTGAGCCCGGCATTCTGGAGTTCCCCAAAATAGGCCTCTGCCCCGCTCATATTGTTGTCCTCCTTGAACCGGGCGGTGATGGAGACATATCTCCTCGCTGAGACATATCTCCTCGCTTCATTCTCTCCAGCCCAAACTCCTTCACCCCCTCTCGCACATTGCAACCAAAACACAAAAGACGAAGGTTCTCCTCCTCGCAGCCTCCCCCGCGAGCCACCGGAACAATGTGATCCACTTGAAGGCCCTGTTGACCTCCACACTTTACACAGGCCCCACCATCTCTCTCCCACACTCGAGACCTTTTGCCCTTTGAAATCGACCTCGGTTTGGGCCCAGTCGCTTTTTTGACGCCCTCTTTAAACGGCGCCGGAGTGGATGGCGTCGCCTTCTCTCGTCTTTTGCCAAACCTTTTATCCTTGAGGGCCTCCTTGCTCAAAGCGGCCATCTCGCCAATCAGCTCGGCCCAACTCATTCCCATGGCCTTTTGTCCCAAAAGAGCGCGAACTTCTTCGAGCTCGGCCAAGAGCTCTTTGTTGAGCACCAACCGCAGCTCCGAGTGCTCCCCCGACAAAATCCGAGTCTTCTCCTTTGGCAGGGACACATCTAAGCCTGCATCTTGCCTCTTCTCCATAAGGGCTGCTTGGCCCTGACGGGAGGACTTGTGCTCAAGCTCTTTAAGAACATCCAGCTTGTCTTTGGCCAGAAGGGGCTGGTCAGGGGAAGCCTTCTTGACCTCGTTGAAAAAGCTCTGGGCCTGGCAGATATTGGTGAGATTGAGGCTCCCATCTTCAATCTTTTTCTCCAGCTCCTTTGCCTCCTCTTGGGGCAGGTCCCGGAGCAACCTCATGGCTTGAATCCTTCGCCCGGCTTGGCCTTCGGAGTAGCCGAGCTCTTTGACGGCATAGTCGAAGAGGCTCTTGTAGCCCAAATCAGAGTAGAGCTTACGCCTTTCCACCTCCCTCAAGTGGTGAAGGATTTCGGTGACAAGACTTCTCTCCCTTTGCACCAAAAGCTGCATGCGCTTCAGCAGGTCCCGATCACTGAGATTTTGGGGCTGGCTTTCGGGAAGGCTTTCGGGAAGGCTCTCAGGTTGTCTAGGAGTCTTACTTGTAGACTTATGGGTGGACTGCTTTTGCATTGGGGTTCTCCTCCTGGCGATGGGTAGGTCAGTTCACTTGATTGGGATGACTCTATCATAGGTTTTTTTTCGACCTTTTTTAGAGGGCCCCAGACCCCTCTACAACAGGCTCTTAAAGGCGCTCAAGGAGACTGTCCTGGGCCTCTTTTCAGTCGGGGAGACT
>SKYF01000004.1 GCA_007128005.1 Bdellovibrionales bacterium | reverse complement strand
TATTGTCACCCCAACAATAGAGCTCCTCATCTAAGGTGATCCCACAGGTGTGATTTCCACCACTAGAGACTTCAACAAAATCGGGTCCCTGGTCAGACTGATAGTGCCAGTCGATCACCTGCCCCTGTGCATCAGCGCCTGGATAACAGGCCAAAAGGGAAGGGGCCGTGGTCACAGCTCCATCAAGGAAAAAGCCAAGAGCGACCCTTGAGGGAGGGCGATACTCATACTCGCATTCTGAGTCACCATTGCAGCGGGCTCTGTAGACTCCGTCCATCCGCACTCGCATCCGGCTGGAGGTGCCAGCTGAAGGGTTGAAGTAGGGGTCATCCAGGCTGACAAAGCCACCGGGGTTTGAAACCCCATCCAGACGCTCAAAGAGGGTGAAGTTTTGCGGACGCAGAACATAGCTCAATTGACTGCCCCCAGAAAAGCCCATCACATTAAACCAGCCACCAAACATATGAGACTTATGAACAATAAAAGGAGGCGGCTGTGTGGGAAGAGAGGAGAAACTTGCTGGAGGGCGAAACAGAATATCGATCTCGCCTGAGGGGCCCTGGGGCTCATTGCTGGCGTTAAAGCCTGTGATATAGCGGCCAGTGATGTCTCCGTCCATGGTTTGGCCGGGAATCAACTGGGGTGCCAGATTCACAACAGTCACCCCGCTGACATCCACCAGTCGATCGGCGTAGATAAACTGCATGGCCTCCAATTCACAGTTTTCAGCCACAGCCAGGAGTTGGACAATCCTACCACTGCCCCGAGGAACCACAAGCTCAATCTCTTTGGGGGGTTCGGGAAAGCCCATTATGGGCCCCGCTGAAGCACCATCAAAATCACCGTCAGAATCACCATAAGAGTCACACATGGATTCCACATCGGCGTTCCACACCCAAAAAATGGCGGGGTCAATTCCAGGGCCGCTCACGTTGATCATCACCCGAGCTATAATGAGGGGTTCTCCTGTGGTGCTGTGTAGAGCTTTGGTGAGTTCCTGTGGGTTGAATTTCAGAGTCACTCTTTGGTCCATTTTTCGACTGCAAGACAGCAGCCCAAACCCCAAAATAGCTACAAGTACCAGTTGGATGAATTTGCCCATAAGCCAATGCCTCTTTTCTTGAAATTGATGCTTTTTTGACAACTGCCTATCGGCAAAAAGGGGGGGCTAGCTTGAGGGGTCCAGTAAAATAAATGTGTGCCATTCCCATTATGAATCAATACCGGAGTCCCCACTAAACTTTGATCGGGCGCTTCAAGAATCCCAGCCCCTGAGCGCCTCAAATCGAGGCACTTTGAGAAGGGTTATCCAATCACGGGGCCTCCTCCGCTGCTAGCTTCCCTGATCTAACAACAGGGAAACTTCATGAAGAAATTTACGGGCTGGGAGCACCCGAATGTTGTCCTGGGCATCTATAAAGTCTTTTTTGCCCTTGAGGTGAACCTGAAAGGCCGGAGTGCTAGGAAATTTTCTCTTGAGATAACGCAAATGGGGATTGATTTCAGAGTCCGAGAGCTTTGCTTCAACAAATAAAATAGGGCGTCCTTTTTCTGTCACCGTGAAATCAACCTCGCGCTTAGCCGTGTCGCGGAAGTAACTGAGTTCCATGGACCGGCCCTCGGAATCCACCCTAAAGTGGACCAGTTTCAGAAGATGATTGGCAACCAAACATTCAAAACGAGCCCCTTGATCCTCAATCAGAGTCCAGTCAAAATGATAGTGCTTGCGCTCTTTTTTAAGAGCCCGAAGACCTCTGGCTGCAAAGGATTTTAGGGTGAACAGAGCATAAAAACGCTCAAAAAGCTGAAGCCAACGAGAGGCTGTCCTATGGCTCACACCCAAGTCTTCGCGAAGTGAGTTCACCGACAAAGGGCTTCCCACACGCTCCGGGAGGTGCAAAAGAAGAAGCTCCGCTTTCCCGAGGTCGTCAATTGTCTCCACACTGGATATGTCCTCTTCCAGAACCCTCTGGCGATATTGATGAGACCACCTCTGAGATTTACGGCTTGAGCCTGATAAAAATGGTTCAGGAAATCCACTCAAATTAAATAGCTGTTCAAGGTCTGACTGACCTGCTCCCTTTCCCAGTTCGTCTAAGGTCAGTGGATAGAGTCGCAGAAAGTGGTATCGTCCCTGTAAACTGTCTCCCCCTCTGCGCAGCAAATCCAAACGAGCACTTCCTGTAACCAGAATCTGCTTTTCTTTTCTGTATTTGTCGTAAAGGCCCTTGAGATGATTTCTCCACTGCTTATATTTATGGATCTCGTCAAAAATCCAAATGTCCGTTGGCGGCAGATCTAACTTCAAAAACCTAGCCCTGTCCCTTGGGTCATCCCAATTGAGATAGGCCTCCTTTGGACCAAAAATCTGTGCCAGGGTGGTCTTCCCAGATTGCCGGGGACCTCCAACCAGGACCATTTTTTCCTGAAGGTCTAATGCCACCTGAGCTTCCAATTGCCGTTTTATCATTGGGGCAGTGTAGCATATTTTTGCGCCAACGCAAAAATATACATTGATTTTTTTGCGTCAACTTAAAAAGATAAATGCCCACGGTGGCCTGGCTCATAAAGGCTCGATAGAGCCAGAAGGCTTGTCTTGGACAGGGGGGCTGTGGGAGAACAGGTGATCATGAAAACCAAAGAGCAAACGCCCAGCAGTGAAAGACAGGCGGCCAAGCGCATTGATGAGCTGAGGCGGCTCTTGCTTGAGCATGACTACAAGTACTACGTCCTCGACCAGCCGGAAATCACTGACTATCAGTACGACCAGCTCTTTCAAGAGCTCAAAGGTCTTGAAGAGGCCCATCCTGAATACTTAACGACAGACTCCCCAACCCAGAGAGTGGGAGGAGTCCCTTTAAGTCAATTTGACAAGGCTCCTCACCGCAGCCCCATGCTCTCGCTGCAAAACTCCTACTCACCAGAGGACATCTTGGCCTTTGATGAGCGGGTCAGGAAGTTTTTGAAATTCAATGGGGACGTGGAGTACCTCTGCGAGCCCAAGCTGGATGGACTTGCCATTGAGTTGATCTACGAAAACGGAGAACTCATTCAAGCCCTGACCCGAGGCGATGGCGAGGTGGGAGAGGTCGTAACGTCCAACATTCGAACTCTGCGTTCCGTGCCCTTGAAAATCAAGGGCAGTCATTGGCCACCTCGGCTAGAAGTCCGCGGTGAAGTGCTTATGCTCAAGGAGGATTTTCGCCAGCTCAATGAACAGCAACAGGAGTCAGGGGCCACCACCTTTGCCAACCCCCGCAATGCGGCCGCAGGCACGATTCGGCAATTGGATCCCAAAGTAGTGGCTCAGCGGCCCTTAAGAATGTTCTGCTACTCACCAGGCACAAGAGAGGGCCTAGAGTTTGAGTCCCAGATGAAATTTATGGAGCAGCTCAAGAGTTGGGGCTTTTCCACCGTGGGGCATTTAAGCCGGCAGGTTTCCAATGCCCAGGAGGCCGTAGCCTACTATCACGAATTGGAAGGCTTACGCCACAGCCTTCCCTTTGAGATCGACGGCATGGTCTTGAAGGTCAACTCCTGGAAACTCCAAGAGGCGCTGGGAAACATCGCCCGCAGCCCACGCTGGGCCAACGCCGCCAAGTTCAAGCCCGAACAGGCCCTCACCCGGATCAAGGACATTGTGGTCCAAGTGGGGCGAACAGGAGCCCTCACTCCGGTTGCTATCATGGAGCCCGTCCAAGTGGGGGGAGTGAAAGTGACCCATGCCACTCTTCACAACGAGCAGGAGATCCAGCGCAAGGACGTTCGGGTGGGAGACTGGGTTCTTGTGCACCGAGCAGGAGATGTGATTCCAGAGATCATCGAGGTGGTGCTAGACAGAAGGCCCAAAGACAGTCAAGTTTTTCAAATGCCTTACTCCTGCCCTGCCTGTGGCAGCGCCTCGGTGCAGGTTGAGGGCGAGGTGATCCGCAGATGTGTAAACCCCCTCTGTCCTGCCATGAGCAAAGAGTCTCTCAAACACTTCGCCTCACGAAGGGCCATGAACATTGATAAACTGGGAGATAAGATCATTGAGGCTCTGTTTGAGGCGAAACTGGTTCAGCGCTTTTCCGATCTCTACAAGCTGAAAGTGGAAGACCTATTGAGCCTGGAGCGCCAAGGGCCCAAATCCGCTCAGAATATTATTAGCAGCATTGCAAAGAGCCAAAACCCCAAGCTGGATCGATTTATCTATGCCCTAGGGATTCGCTTTGTGGGGGATCAGACGGCAAGAAGCCTTGCCAGGCACTTTGCTGCCCTTGATCCCCTGATGTCAGCCACTCAAGAGGAGCTGGAGAAAATTGAGGACATTGGCCCCAAGGTGGCTCAGTCCATCACTCAGGCCTTTGGACAAAAGGAGCTGGTCGAAGAAATTCATAGGCTTCTAGAGTTAGGAGTCAAACCACAAAGCCCGCCTTCTACAAAAAAAGAAGGGGGTATGCCACTGCAGGGCTTAAGTTTTGTTGTCACTGGAACCCTGCCCATGGGGCGTGAGGAAGTCCATGAGCTCATTGCCTCCCTGGGAGGCAAGACATCATCCTCTGTCAGCCGCAAGACCTCCTACCTTTTGGCAGGAGAGTCCGCCGGCTCTAAATTAGAAAAAGCCCAGGAGCTTAAAATCAAAATCTTAAACTGGGAGGACTTTCAAAACCTACTCAAAGGCGCTTAAATCAAATGGGCTTAGAGATGATCAATAACGATATCTCTGGCCATCACTGTCTTGCGTCCATCCGCCTTGGCCGACTCAAAGCCCTTTTGGCAGAGCTTTTCAACGGCTTTACTCAGAACATCAATGGTTTCAGATGAGGTGTTGCAGCCTCCCTGTTCCTTGATATACTTTTTGATCTTGCTTGTCACAACTAAGACTTCAGCCATAAATCCTCCATTTCATTCATTCAAGGGCAGAAAAATCTTCGCTCATTCTAGCGATCTAATTGATTCTGGCAAAGGCTAACTCATAGCGCTGAGGCAATATATTAGATCTGAAGAGCCGTTTTTCGGCCCTTTGGCAATTTTCTGGGCGGGAAATGGCCGTAAAACCCCAATAGATGAGCCCTCCCAGTGGCTTGGGCCTTGCAAAGTTGGCCCCCTATGAACCCACCAAAATATTGCAAAGCATTATATTTTTCCAAGTTTAAACAAGGTCTTGGCCTTCTCTCCGCGTTTACCTTGGCCTCCTTTCTGGGAATGACGCAAACTTCTCACTCACAGGACACATCCTTTGACTTTGACGACCTAGACCTGGACCTAGACCTTGCCCTTGACTCCTCCCAGGTGGGCTTTTTGTCCCCTAAAAATGCCCTCGGTCCAGACTTCTGGCAAAAGCTAGATCCCATGTATTTAGCGCCAAAACCCGCTCCCCTTTTTACTTTTCAGGAGCGGCTAGAGCGCCTGAGCAAAGAAGACGTGCTCAGCGACCCCCTCCAACGCATTGATCGGCGATTTCAGGTCAGTCAGGCCCTGGAAAAAAGAGTGGGCTTTTGGCTGGATATTTACACGCAGTATGGGGCCAATGACCATGTTATCCACCACAGTCGTTTTCCCTGGATTGTATTTGAGGTTGTGGACACAACTGAGTTTTTAAATGGACGAGGAGCTCTTTGGTACAGACGTCAAAAAGGGCAGGACCATGTCCGGGCCCGCCAGAGAGAAATCCGCCAAGCTCTTGAACGATTATCCAAGCGAAGGTCCTTTAACAATCTCAGACCTCTGGAGCAACACCTCTTTGATCAGTTGAGTCAAGTTCCCGGCCGCCGCCAAGCCGTCTTCAAGCTGGCCTCTGAGAGTGTGCGCAGTCAACTGGGACAGAGAGATTTTATCCGGGCTGCCATCCGGCGCAGTGGAAAGTATCTGTCATATATGGAGGCGGAGTTTGAGCGTCAGGGGCTTCCCGTTGAGCTGACCCGACTGCCCATCGTGGAAAGCAGCTTTAATGAGCGAGCTCAAAGTCGAGTTGGGGCCAGTGGTATTTGGCAGATCATGCCCCGCACGGGAAGTGCTTATATGATAGTGAACGCGAACATTGACGAGCGAAACGCTCCCCTCAAAGCCACTCACCAGGCCGGACGTCTGCTGCGCCAATACCATCGCTCACTGAAATCCTGGGAGTTGGCTGTGACCGCCTACAATCATGGAGTCGGTAATATCAGAAGAGCTATCAGTGGGGCCCAATCGAATGACCTTGCGACTATCATCGCCCGTTATCATCAAGGACACTTTCGCTTTGCTTCGGCAAATTTTTACGCCTCTTTTTTAGCTGCCCTCTATGCAGAGAAGTACCAAGACGTTCTCTTTCCACCTATCGTCAAAATGCCCCTTCAGCAAAGAGAAGTCTGGACCCTGAGTCGACAAGTCCGCATCAATGATATTCTGGACATCACCGGCCTGGACCGACAGACTCTAATAGAATACAACTTAGACCTGCGCCGATCTGGGCAGAGAAATATTCTCTTACCTCGCGGCTTTGAACTCCACTTACCCAAAGGCACTGAAAGTCCCCGACTGAGCCGAGTCAGCCGCCCTTCGACCCCTCGAGCTTGGGTAAGGGAGTCTTCTTAAAGGCCTTACTTTTACTTAGTGACTGGCGATAACCGCCAGTCACTACTTAGGGTTTGAAGCTGTGGCTGATTACGTTCACAACCCGAGCCTCTGGCACCACGACCTGAGTGAAAATAGAGCTTTGGTTTTTAGGTAAAACCGTCACCGTCCTGGCCCCAAAAGGCAGATTAAAGAGAACAAAGCCTCCGCCCGAGACTCCCTCCATGCCATCTAACACCCGTCCCTCTTGATCGAAATAGACAATCTGATGATTTGGATAATTCAGCCCATCCTCCAGATAAACACTAAAGTTATCTCCGTGCACAAAACCAACGACCACTCCAGATGAGAGGTCGTAGCTAACTCGCTTTTGCGCAGAAACATCCAACAGCCACTGTCGAGGAATCATCGGCAGCTCTATATCTCTTGTCTGTCGCGGCAGTGTCACACGGGTCACTTCAAACTCACGACCAGCACTGGCCTCTAGTATCATCTGGCCTGGGCCTGAGGAATAGACAATACTCTCCTCAGCTTCAACATCCAGCACATGCTCAGAACCCAGCAGACTTATCGTCCCGGTCAAATCCTCTTCCATCGCACCAAAAGGCTGAGTGAGCTGAATGGTGGCCTTGCGGTTAGGGCCCGCCTCCATTTCAAGATAGCTCACCTTGCCTACTTCTGCAGGTACAATCACTGAAGGCAGAGACCTCCGTCCCACAGTGGCGCGCAGGGAGTGAATGCCCGACTCTACCATTAAGATCACAAATAAACCATTTTCTGAAGTGGCTTCAAGTCTATGATCTGGCAGGAAATGCTGATTGAGATAAATAACTTCTGCCAAGCCAGCTTGGGCCAACTCCACCTTTGCTCCCGCCTTTGATTGACCCTTCTCAGTGACTCGACCCCAGATCACAGCTCTGGACTTCAGCAGATCCACATCCCAAGCATAGACATCTGCCGTCAAAGAAAATAACGCCTCCATCATGGAGTTTGGAAAAAGCCTTACATCTTGAGCTTGAGAGGCGAGGCCCACAGCAAGAGTTGTCCAATGCTTAGGAGCTTCTAACCTGGCAATATATGAAGAGTCTGCACTATGGAGTTGATCAAAAAACACTCCCTCTTCGTTGGCCTTAAGCTCCAAAGCCAAGGCATCCACAAAGGCTCTTGACCCTTCAACATACTTTTTATTAAGACCATGTGAGTGTGCTGACAGAGCGCTGATGCGGAGCCCCTCTTCAGCAGGAAGCAGTGCAATTTTAACTGAGTCCTCAGTTGTCGCCAATAGACCCAAGTCAACCTCACCCCTGCCCAAGACCTCACCTTCCCGAGTCTGCAACTCAGCCACGAGCTCTCCACTCAGACCAGCCAGGTCTATGCTAAATTGGCCTGATGGGAGCTCAACAGAAGCGGATTCAAGAAACTGCCCTCGGTTTTTCCGGAAGACTTTCACCTGAGTTTTTTCGCCCATATAGGCCAGTCCACCCTGCATGCGGACCATCCCTGAAACCTGCACAGGATCTTGAGCCTCAGATGTCGTTGATGCTGGTCTAAAGCCGGGAAGGTCTACCACATCTTGCTCCTCAGGCTCTCTAGTAGACTCACGCTTCACTAAGGGGTTCCGATCGCTTCTTGCAGCCGGTCCAAACTCTCTCTCCGCAGCTGCCGTCAAGCGCTCGGTGAAAGAAGGCCAATGAATGGGCTCATTGCGAAACTTCTCTACCAAGAGATCTTTTCTCTGAGCCAAGGGCAGACTCATCCACTCTGGACTCTCTGCTGCCGGCAGCTCAAAGGACCGGGTCGGCTCAACATCTGAGCTGATGGTTAAACCCGCCAGTGGCAGCCATCTGTCCGCTTCATGACGTGATTCCGGCTGAACCTGCCCCTGACTTGAATCTTCTCCGCCCAAAAATGTATCTAAAAGAGAAAAGGGCTTTCCAGCACCCATGAGAATGGCTTCTTCTTCTGCGGCGCCACTCTTTTTAACCGGGGCTGCCTTGTCAATAAAAGCCAGATCTCTCGTGTCTTCAAGTGCAGCAAAGGCTGGAGACATCCGGTCGACGCCAATAGTGAGTCCCTGTGGACTAAAGCCCCTAAAGTCAATCACCACAGGTTGTTGGGGGTAGAGGAAGGCCGCGACAAAGCCTCCCAGAACCCAATGCGTTTTTTTCATACTCACTTAGCTATGTTATTTAAAAAGCACGGAAATCGTCAATTAAGTTAAATCCTTCCCGACGTTGGGAGAGGTTCATTTCAATGCGCTGACGAACAAGTTGAGCGAATTCCTTATTGGACCCTCGACGCTGATAGCTGTCTCGGGCTAGACCAGAGGCCTGAGGTCTGCGCACCTCCTTATAGACCCTAATGTCCACCAAGTAAGGTCGCCTATCCCCTACTATGGCCACCTCAGCAAAAAATCTCTCAGGGAGATTGTCGGCGGGAATTAAACCTCTACCCTCACCCACTGCAAAGTAGTTGGAAAGAAAAACTCGACCTTGGTCTTGGCTGAGTCTTCGCCCGAGAGGCAGTGAGGCCTCAACAATGCGATTTAAATCGGATCGGGGAATATCCACCCCTCGGATCACCTCATTGGAGGAAATCTGAGACAGACCTGCACAGGAAACAAGACTGAAGCCTAAAATGCCAACCAGGAAAAAACGAAAGCCCATAGCTTTATTGTGGCACTTTTTCAGCATCTTTCAAGAACTGAGCAATCCCTTTTTCGGTGAGGGGATGATGAGTGAGTTGCTGCATCACTTTAAAGGGGATCGTCACAATGTCTGCGCCCAAGAGAGCCGACTGAAGCACGTGAACAGGGTGCCTGACGCTAGCGACTAAAATCTCCGTATCAAAACCATAATTGGCATAGATCTGACCCATTTGATTGACTAGGTCCATGCCCTCTGTGGAGATGTCATCAAGGCGCCCTACAAAGGGTGACACCAAAGTGGCCCCAGCCTTGGCAACAAGAAGGGCCTGAAGCGGACTAAAGACCAAAGTCACATTTGTCTTTATTCCCTCGCTGGCCAAAAGTCTTACGGCTATCAGTCCCTCATCACACATGGGAATCTTGACCACCACATTGTCATGGATTTTAGCCAGCTCACGCCCTTCCTTGACCATGGTCTCAGAGTCTAAGCCAATCACTTCTGCAGATACAAAGCCATCGACTTCCTCACAGATCTCTTTAATCACATCATGGTGTCTTTTCCCGGTTTTTGCCACGAGGGTCGGGTTGGTCGTCACGCCATCCACCCAGCCCCTTTTGTTGGCCTGGCGAACCTCTTCAATATCTGCACTGTCTATATAAAACTTCATGGCTATGACTCCTCATCTGCTTGTAAATACTTGATGGTTTACGGTCGGGGGCTTTAAAAATCAAGCAGGCTTTTGCCCTGGGCAAAGAACTCACCCCAGGGCTGCCGAGCCAGTTCCTGTGCCAGCTCATGAAAACTCTTATTTAAAATTGGGTGACGGTAATCTGCCCATATCTCCGCAGCTGGAATCATATAATATGGCTGGGTGTGTAGCTCTGGATGGGGCAAAGTCAACTGGGGGTTCATAGACACCTGATCATCATATGTTAAGAGATTTAAACTCACCCTGTGATGCGACGAGTCTTTAGCCTGCCGCTCCTCTGCACTCATGAGATGTATCAGCAACTTCTGAGCCGGTGTCATCACCCTCAACTGAGCAACTGCACAGAGCCCCTGATACCTTGTCAGGCTTCTCAGGTCATGAACATGTAGGGGCCTATGTTGCTCACCAAATATTTTGTAGATAGAAGAGAGCGCTAAAACATTTCCTGGCTCAAAAGTATTTCTCAGTGTTTGCCGCAACAACTCCAGCCCGTTATCTGAGTGGACTTTAAGGGAGACGAGGGCTCTGTGTTCCGCCATCAAGACCTCAACACATCACGCATGGAGTATTGTCCTGGGCCCTTATCTTTAAGCCACTCTGCAGCCTTTAAGGCCCCTTGTGCAAAGACGCCTCGACCCAAAGCCTGATGCTCCAGAGTGATAACTTCATTTTCAGACATTGCAAAAACGCGGTGAACACCAAAAATCCCCCCCCCTCGCACTGACAGGGGTTGAGGCACAGGGCTCGATTGCTTTTTCGATTTTTCAGAACTGACCGCCTTAACCAACTCTTCTTGCAAAAACAAAGCCGTCCCGCTGGGGCTATCCATTTTATGACGATGGTGAAACTCTTCCACCTGAAAATCAAAGTCCGTTAGCTTCGCAAAAGATTCCATCATCTCAGCCACCATAGCAATCCCTAAGCTCATATTTGGAGCCCAGAGCAGAGGAATGTCCCGGGCCGCCTTGGCCAAAAGAGCCATGTCCTTTTCGCTAAGCCCTGTTGTTCCACTCACCATGGGTTTGCGATTGTTATGGCTCCAATTCAAGATCTCTGGAAAAACCTGCGCAGATGAAAAATCAATGACCATATCGATAGATTCGGGGGCCACATTGTCCAGAGAATCTTCTCGTCCCAAGCTTACTGCCAGAGTCCACTGGTCACTGTTCTGTCCAAGCAAAGAGATTATCTCCTGGCCCATCCGCCCTGACCCTCCAAACAATAGCAGTCGACTGCTCATTGGAAGACCTCATCAAGGACCTGCTGTAAATCTGTGATCTTGTCTACGTCTAACGATACCAGTGGCAGCCTCATTTCGGGAGAAGCTATTAAACCCATCTTATAGAGAGCCATCTTCACTGGAATTGGATTTGACTCAACAAAGAGCCATTGACAGAGCTTTTTGTACTTTTCAAATTCAGAGGCTGCAGAAGCATCACCCTCCCGAGCTCTATCGATCAGACTTACGAACTCTTTAGGAATCACATGGGATAAAACGGAAATCACTCCATCTCCTCCCTGCAGACAAAAGTCCACGCTGGATTCATCGTCTCCGCTTAAAAACACAAAGTCTTCCTCAGAGTTACTTTTTAGCTCCTGCAATAAGTTTAAGTTACCAGAAGCCTCTTTAATGCCTCTGATATTCCTGTGTCGACTCAACTCATGAACCGTCTCCGGAGTCATGCTCACCGCAGTTCTGCCGGGGACGTTGTATAAGATAATCGGTATTTCTACCGCTTTAGCCAGAGTTAAGTAATGCTCTCTCAATCCCCGCTGCGGAGGTTTATTGTAATAGGGGGTCACAACCAAGGCTCCATCTGCCTTTAAATCCGCTGCAAGACGAGTCATTTCTAAGGTCTTGTGAGTGGAGTTCGACCCCGTGCCCAAGAGGACTGGAACTTGCCCGCTGACCTCTGACTGAGCCAGCTTGAGAAGATCTTTGACCTCCTCTAAACGCAAAGTGGGACTCTCACCCGTCGTTCCATTAACAACAAAGCCCTGGATCCCATGATCTATCTGATGCCGAAGCACCTTTTTAAAGGAAGCCACATCCAAAGCTCCCTTTTGGAAGGGGCTCACCAAAGCCGTCATAACACCTTTAAAACTAAAGTCTTTAGCGTCGCTCATCTTCTTCATCATCCTTATCTCGTATGTAATCAGGAAACTGCACCGGATCCTGCAGACCCCTTCTGCGAAAACTGTCTTCACTCTCTGCCCTGGATTTTCCAATAAAAGCAGGGCTTTCTGGTGGAAGGGGGTCTCCCTTCACCCCGCAGCCTGAAAGGAAAAATAAAGCGGTCAATAGGCCCACAATCGCAAGAGTCAAAAATCTACCTTTCGCGCTCCAGCTTTTCAAAGTAAAGCTCAACTTCCCTAACTGATCGGCATAGGTCCGTTTGATTTTCATAGGTCCTTCTTAACCTGCTAGAGACCCCTTTGCACAGAGAAATATAGCGTCGACCTGCCTGCCGCCCACCTTGTCTCGCAAAATCCTCCTCATCCATCTTCTGAGCGCTGCGCCAAATCCACAGGTGCCCCTTTGGAAAGCCCTCATTGCCCTCAACCAGCTCTTGAGCAAGACTAAAAACCTCAGCAAACTTGCCTTGCCCATAAAGCCAGGATGCCTGCATGGACTTTCTCTGAAGTTGACTCTGCGGAGATTGAAGCAGTGGGGTTATTTCTTCAAGATGGCTCATAAACTCCTCCCCTCGGCCCTGGCAGAGGGAGGCCATCAGGAACAAGACTGCCAAATCCTCGTGGTAAGGGTTTTTTTCTCTACCTTTTTGAATCTGGGACAAAGCCTCCCCACACTGATCCAGGTAAAGTAAGGCACGTGAGTGGCCAACTAAAACTTTAAGATTATGAGGTTCCAAGACTAGAGCCTCTTTAAAGCGATCCATACTGAGTTGTGTTTGGCCTTGAAAATAAAGAGATTTTCCGTGCTCAAAGAGCTTTTGTGTTCGCTCGTTTAAAAAGAGCTCTGAGATTCTATTCAACAAGGCCCTAATTTTTTGTCTTTGTGAGCTGTCCATCTCTTCATCGGACAATAAACCCAATAGCAGAGCCATGGCTTCCTGAGGTCTTGCATCTATGACTAGCTGTTCACTTTTTTTGTAAATATCTTGAAGCTTATCCTGCTCAGACAGAGCTGGGGCCTGAAAGATGCTCAAGCCCCAGAAAAAAAAACTCAAACTCCAAATCATTAGAGCTTTCTAAACTTAGTCAGCTCCACTGTCACGTTTCCAATTGGGCCAGGAGCGACTTGCTTTACCAAGCCTGCAATAGGAACCTCTGAGGGATTAATCCACATCTCGGAAGTCTCATTTTTATCCAAGTCCCGGATACGCAGGTAGATGCAATCATAAGTCCCGGCAGGCACTGTGATCCGGTCCTCCTTCATGTCTTCAATTTCCATATTTCCCTGCTCAGGGACCTCTTGTTTCTCCCCGTTGACAATCATCTGCAAAACACTGCCATCTCGCTTATCTATGAGTAGCTCAACTTTGTTTTTTCCAAGAAACCCCAGGTCCATGTTTTGTTCCAGCCAAAAGCCCTCAAAAACTTCCTCTCGCACCAACATTGTCATTGAGCCGGGAATAAATCCCATACGAATCTGGTAGTCAGCAGCTTCTCCTACTTTCCAGTCCAGGGCCTGAATGCTTGCCTCATCTGAAAATCTCTTCTGAAAGATCTCCACATTGATGGCTTGAACAAGATCATGCGCATCCAGCGAAACCTCAGCCTGAGCTGTGTTGAACGACATAAGCGCCGCAATTATCCATGTAAACATAAAATCCTCCTTAATATGGGTTCAATCCTTTAGAGAGATCGCACCACAGAGGGCTTTTGGTCGCAAGTGTTTTTGTCAACTCTACTTGAGACTAGAGACAAGCACTTGTCGAGGCTTGCTTCCATTGGCAGGACCTATGACGCCCTCAGCCTCAAATATCTCAATCATCCTTGAAGCACGTGGGTACCCAAGGCGAAACCTGCGTTGAAGCAGTGAGGCGCTGACCTCTTTTTGACTGGCCACATAGGCCAAGATCTCATCATAGCGGTCATCGCGAATTTCCTCATCCTCAAAGGAGTCCTCTTCTCCTACTCCTGACAGATCGTAACCTCCGCCCGACCCCTCAATGGCCCTCAGAGCGAGTGTGTCATACTCTGGCTCTCCTTGCTCTTTCCAGGCAGACATAACCGTTGAGATCTCCTCCTCACTCAGGTAAGGGCCATGATGTCGATCTGGTTTGGCAAAGCCGGGAGCCAAAAAGAGCATGTCCCCTCTGGCAAGCAACCTCTCCGCCCCCGATTCATCTAGAATGATTCTGGAGTCCATCTTGCTGGCCACCTTGAAGCTGACTCTACCGGGAATGTTGGTCTTGATAAGGCCTGTGACGACATCTTTGCGAGGACTCTGCATGGCCAGCACGAGATGGATACCACAGGCTCTGGCCATTTGGGCAAGCCTTACGACGGCTTGCTCTACATTTGCTTTGTCCACAGCCATCAGATCTCCAAATTCCTCCACGACAATGACAATGTAAGGCAGTTCGGAAAAATAATAGGACTCTGGGTGACCTGGTCTTTCCAGCCCCAAATTGATAGCCTGATGCTCTTCAATTTGCTCGGGGGTCAACTGCTGCATCTGTTCGTTGAAGGCCTCAAGGCCTCTCGCCCCAAACCTAGACATGGAGCGATAGCGCTTTTCCATCTCTCTTATAGCCCAACGAAGAGCCCCAACGGCTTTTTTAGGTTCGCGAATGGGGGGCATAACTAGATGGGGTAGATCACTAAAAACGGCCAAATCCACTTGCTTTGGGTCAATTAAGACGAGCCTTAGGGTCTTCGGTGAATGGCGAAAGAGCAGACCCGTAATTAGGGACACAACAAAGACAGACTTTCCCGACCCTGTGGTTCCCGCCACTAGCATATGAGGCATCTTGCGCAAATCCACAACTCTTGCGTCTCCATCAGCCCTTCTGCCCAAAGCCAAGGGCAGCTTACACTCATCTTCCCAAAAAGCATCCTGAACTAAAATATCTTTTAGATAAACACCCTCTCTTTTGCTGTTGGATGTTTCAATACCAACCACGTCCCGACCTGGAATGGGTGCAATGATCCGAACAGATTCACTGGATAGAGCTAGAGACAAGTCATCGGCCAACTCAGTGATTTTACTAATCTTGACATCGGCCTCTGGTTTAAACTCAAACATGGTCACAGCAGGACCTGGGCGAATGTTCATAACTTGGCCTCTGACGGAAAACTGAGCGAGCTTTTCTGTCAGCAACTGAGCCTTTTTCTTGATCTCCTTTTCATCCACCCCTACCCCTGAATGGGGCGGATCTTCAAGGAGGCTGAGCTTGGGCAGCTCCCAATTCTCCACTCGACGTTGAATCTTTTTACTTAAGGTGAGTTTGCGCCTAGGAGGCTTTGGATGCAGCCCCTCCGATTCCTTAGACAGCGGAAAAAATCCTTCTGGAAGAGGGTTTTTTAAGGCCAGTTTCCGCGAAGATGCTCTGACTGCCTCTTCTGCCACCTTCTCGATCTCCGAAGAGAGATTTCTCTGTCTCTTTTCTAACCAGGCCTCCTTGCGTCTCTGTATCGCACTCAAGAAATTCTCTCCTAGCTGGCCAAGGGCTTGAGAGGGAACAGAGAAAAGATCTCGAACGCCTTTCTCTGTATAAAAAATAAGTAGCACCGCAAATAAAGTCCACAGCAAGAGACTTACACCTATGGGATTAAAGACTGTGGTCAAACTCTTTGCCAGCAAAAGGCCCATGAATCCTCCCGCCGGAATCTGCTCAGAAAACCACCTCACCTCAGGAAAATAAAGAGCAATAAGACTTGAAAACACCAGAATCAGGAGGGCTGCAAAAAAGACCCGCCAATAGGATAGGGCCACTTGGTAACCCCTCAAAGACCGCAGGGACATCCTAAGCCCTGCAAGCACCAGCAACCAGGCCCCCGCTCCTAGCCCCTGATAGAGCAGATCGGCCAGAAAAGAGCCCACATAACCACAGTAGTTTTGAATATTTAAGTTTTTACCTATGGAGTTAAAGGAGGGGTCTGTGGGGTGATAGCTAAAGAGGGCTAACCCCACAAATAGAGCTAGAGATAGCCAGATCAGCCCAAAAATATCCTGTTTGAACTTCTTCAATAAAGTATTCATTACAAGAGTTTACGAAAGTACTTTAGAGAATGAAAGTCTGGAAATGTTCGCCCGTATGTAGTATCCATCTCGACTATGGAACAGTCCAGGCTAGGCCTTCCTCTTAAAATAAATGAGATCTTCTATAGCATTCAGGGCGAATCCCGTTTCGTAGGTTGGCCAACGGTCTTTGTTCGGACCTCTGGCTGCCACTTGCGGTGCTCCTATTGCGATACAACCTATGCCTATTACGAAGGAGGAAAAAAAACCATCGGTGAAATCCTGTCTGAAATTGAGAAGCACCAGACCCCCTATGTCTGCCTGACTGGAGGAGAACCCTTATTACAAAAAAACCTCAACCCCCTTGTCAAAGAGCTCTGTGATCGCAACTACCAGGTATCTATTGAAACCAGCGGTGACCTCAGCTGTTTGGAGCTAGACCCAAGAGCTTTTAAGGTTGTTGATATAAAAACCCCCGACAGTGGTGCTCCTGGGGCTTTTTGCGCTGACAACCTGGACCTTCCTCCTGAAACCACTGAGTTTAAGTTTGTGATTTGCAGTCCAGAGGATTTTACATGGGCCGAAGACTTCTGCCGCGAGAACCAACTTTTTGAAAGATTCAATGTTTTATACAGCCCATCATTTAATAAAATCGAGTCCCGCTGGCTTGCGGAAAGCATTCTCGCCAAAAAATCATCTGCTCGGTTGCAAATGCAGCTGCATAAGTATATCTGGTCTCCTGAAGCTCGGGGGGTTTAGATTATTTAAGGAATACTTGGGGGGAAATGACTGTGAATCCGGAAGTGAATAATTCTGACAAACTATTTGTTGCCAACCTTCAGACTGTAAGTCTTGAAAAGCTCGTCAAAAGCAAACTCGAAATCCTGTTTCAACAGCAACAAGAAGACAACGTTCAACTTGATGGTCTCCACCGTATAGTTCTTGAGCAGGTTGAAAAACCTCTCATAGAGTTGGCTTTAAAAACTTATAGGGGAAACCAGGTGCGCGCGGCCAAGATGCTCGGTATCAATCGAAATACCCTTAAGAAAAAGATTGATACTTACAAAATCAGCACTAGACTTAAAAGCCTTAGCTACTAAAATTTTATCAGCATCAGCTTTCAACTAGACGAGCATCAGCGGGTGCAGCCGAGCTTTGAGCTTCTGTGATGAGGCCCGCATTTTTCAGTTAAAAACACTAAGAAGCAACGACTTCAAACGGGTGACGTATGGAAACGAGAGTGCCACCACAAAATATTGAAGCCGAGCAATCTGTCCTCGGAGGACTCATGCTCGAAGGACAGGCCTGGGACGAGGTAGCTGACCTCATTAAAGAAGATGATTTCTATAAACCCTCTCACCGAAAGATTTTTTCAGCAATACGCGAATTAAATAAAAAAAATCTACCCACAGATCTCGTGACACTCACCAATCTTCTACTGGAGAAGGGTGAGCTTGAGCTTGTTGGGGGGCCGAGCTACTTAGCTGAAATGATGGATATCATCCCTTCCGTAGTGAACATCTCAACCTACGCAAAAATTGTTCAACAAAAAGCTGTCCTTCGAAGCCTGATTCAAGCCAGCCAGGGCTTTGCGGATAGAGCTTACCGACAAGACTTCGAAGATGTTGAAACTTTTTTGGATGAGGTGGAAGCCGAGGTTTTCTCCATCGCTCAGCAGAAAACCACCAGCGGCTTGGTTGAGGCCAGTGATTTGGTGAAGGCCAGCTTGGAAAGACTCGAGTCTCTCTACGCAAAAAAACTTTCTGTCACTGGCGTCTCCACTGGATTTTTAGAGTTAGACAACTTAACCTCTGGATTTCAACCTGGAGACCTTATCATTGTGGCAGCACGCCCCTCGATGGGAAAAACTGCCTTTAGCCTAAATATTGCCTTAAATGCGGCCATTTCCAACAAATCCAAGGTTGCTTATTTTTCCTTAGAAATGGGCAAAGAGCAGGTGATGATCCGTATGCTAGCCAGCACTGCGAAAGTACGACTCTCAGACATGAGGGTCGGTCATATTGATGACAAGTCCTGGCCAAGACTCATCAACACAGCTGCTGAGCTCAGTGAAAGCGGTCTTTTTATTGATGACAGCTCAGGTATCAGCCCCTTTGAAATCCGTGCCAAAGCTAGGAGATTAAAAGCCAAACATGGCCTGGATATGATTATGGTAGACTACTTGCAGCTAATGAGCATGAAGCAGCGGGTGGAGAGCCGAGAGCGAGAGGTTTCGGAGATCTCAAAGCTCCTAAAGTCAGTGGCTAAAGAGCTTCAGGTTCCCGTGGTCGCCCTCGCTCAGTTGAATCGGGGTGTGGAGGGCCGCTCTGACCGACGCCCTATGCTCTCAGACCTCAGAGAATCTGGCTCTATTGAGCAGGATGCGGACGTTATTATGATGATTTACCGTGAAGACTACTACGATCGAGACAATCCAGACGTCAAAGGGGTTGCCGAGATCATTATCGGCAAGCAACGTAACGGGCCCACCGATGTAGTGAGGCTGAGATGGCAACCCGAGTTCGGACGCTTTGAAAATCTGGTTCCTCAGATGGATGCCCCTATGCCCTCTTCAAATCCACCTTCAGCAGGCAGCAAGGGGCCTAAGTCCTCCCCCCAGCCAGGACGGAGAGGTCCTCCCAATTTGGCTCCAGGGATGTAAGCCCTAGATCTTAAGTCCAGTTTTTATTGAATTAGGTGCTGCCTATTGAAGCCCCGCTAACCCCTTGTTCAAATAAGCTTGTCTTATCTAGCAAGGGGAGGGGGGATTTTGTGAAGGGAGATGACTTACTCAAGGAGATCGCCCGGTCTACGGGACTACCAGAAAATCTCGTCCAGCTAGAGCTCAAACGAATTCTCGACAAAGCCGGAAAGCCCAGTGGCGAAGTCTCTGTGGACGATCTTCGAATCGTTTTGGTCGACTACCTTCAAGATATTCTTCTCAAAGCAAAAAAGACCAGCTTTTCCTAAGCCCCTTTGACTTCCGCTCTCTCAACCACCACGGCCACGTCTGCTTCCTGACCCTCTCCGGAAAACTTCACTTTGGCACGATGCTGTCCGAGGATTCGAATAGGCTCTTCCAAGTGGATGTCACGCCGATCAATCATATAACCCTTTTCCTCAAGAGCATCTGAAATATCCGCCGTGGTGACTGAGCCAAACAACTTCTCGGTCTCTCCCGCTTCTCTATGAAAGACCAGTGAGAGCCCAGAAAGAGCCTCCAAAATTTTTTGTCTCTCTGCTTTGGCTTTCTTTTTCTTAACCTCAGCCACTTTCTGTAGATGCTGGTACTCTTTGACCCTCTTTTCAGTAGCCTCTATGGCCATACGTCGTGGAAACAAAAAGTTTCGCGCATAGCCATCTGCAACATTTACCAACTCTCCAACTTTTCCCAGGTCTTTAACATCCTTTTGTAGAATTACTCTCATTGGCTCACTCCCTTATGTGTCACTCTGACGGTCAAAGCGCTCGGATCGATCCCCTCGCTCAGGTCGGTCTGGTCGGTCTGGTCGGTCTGATCTCTCCGGACGTCGGGCGGACTGAGCAGCTTTTCGGGCTTGAAATTTGCTCTCTCTTTCTTTTTCTCTTTGCAGAGTGGCTTCAAGATTACTCTTAAACGCCTCAATGTGCTTGGAAAGGCTGACCCTGTCATCTAAACGAGTGTGATTGAAGCGCAGAACCTTATCATTGATTCGCATCGTTCGCTCCAGCTCACTGACGCAGGATGGATCAGCCTCAAAGCTATAGTGAATGTAGATTCCTCGTGTGTACTTTTCAATTGGGTTGGCAAGCCGTCTCTTCCCCCATGTGTCTAAATGGTGGAAGTCCCCCTTGAAACTCTTGATGACTTCTCTGTTTTTGCGCAGAATGGCCTTTTGGTCTTCATCTCCTAAATCAGGATTGAGAATAAGGACCCCCTCATATTTACGAAGGGATGATGGCTCTTGCAATGCACTCATTTTCTATTCCTTTCGGTTTAAAGCCCCAAAACTCTTCGGATTTGGAGCAAGGACTTAATATTGAGATGTGGTCTAACACAGCCCCTAGTCCTGTACAAGGCCCCAGAATAAAGATGGGATTAGGCGACTTTTCGCCCATAGGATAGAATGAGGTATGGAACTCTTTTTTCGAATTTTAACCGGCCCTTTAAAAGGAAAAAAAATAAGTATTAACGAGGACTTATCCTTTGGGCGGGGAAGAGGCCACATCTCCCTTCAAGACCCTCAAATATCTACTTTTCACGCCAAGGTAGAAAAAAGTCCAAAGGGGGACGATTTTTTTCTGATTGATCAGGGGTCAAAAAATGGGCTCAAAGTGAATGGGGCAAGGCTCACCTCCGTGCGCTTAGAGCCAGATGTCACCATTCAAATTGGCACAACCCTAGTCAAAGTGGAGCCGGCCTTATCTGCCCAGGAGTCAAAGAGAAAGCTACCATGGGCCCAAGTCCTGGCCCAGGAGCTGGAGCGAATAAAGCCCGAGATTTCCGACGGAGAAAAAGAGATTCTCGCTTTTGATCCGATGGTCCGTCTTGACTTTGTCAAAGGCTTACAGAGCCCCTGCACCTGGCTCCTTGGATACGGTCCGAGGTTTGCCGGCAGTCAAAGCCCAGATCTCCCCCTCTTTGAACCGAATGCTCCAGAAATGTGTTTTGAGCTTCACCCAAGTCCCGAGGGTTTGAGATTCTTCAATAAAGCAGCTAAGATCGTGCTGCTGAATGGTCAGACTGTAGATCAACAAGTGTTAAAGGACGGAGACATTATCTCCATTTTTCAAACCTCAATAAAAATTGGACTTGGATCATGAAGGCAATCCTTAAGCAAACAGGTAGCTGTGAAAGTTACGATGGAACTCGTCTGTATTATGAGGTCAGGGGTGAAGGCTTCCCCATTGTCATGTGCTATGGAATTGGCTGTCTCATGAATCATTGGACCCACCAAATTAAGCACTTTTCTAGATCTTATAAAGTGATCACTTTTGACTATCGAGCTCACCATAAATCAGACATGCCTCAGGATCGCTCCAAACTCTCCATCGACAGTCTTGCACAAGATGTTGAGGCTCTTATGACTCACTTAAACATTGAGCAGGCCAGCTTGTGGGGACATAGCTTTGGAGCCCAAGTGGCTATCCGCTTTTTTGATATGTTCCCCCAAAGGGTCCATAGTCTGGTTTTTATCAATGGGTTTGCTACAAATCCAATTGACGGCATGTTTGGAAATGACCTTCCTAACTCCGTTTTTCATCTTATAAAGACGGGCTACAGCACTTTGCCTGAGACAATTTCCTATCTTTGGAGAATATCTTTAAACAACCCCTTGGCCATTCATTTGAGTGCCCTGGCTGGGGGCTTTAACCTCCATTTGACGAGCCTGAAAGATATAGAAATCTACGCACGGGGGATCTCCTCCATGGACCTAGATGCCTTTTTGAGGCTGTTTGAGCATATGATGAAGTACGATGGAGACTCCGTTCTAGAGAGAATAAATGTGCCTTGTCTGGTGATAGGCGGAGCCAAAGACTCTGTAACTCCTAGAAAGTTTCAGGAGGCCCTACACCGCAAAATTAAAGGGAGTCAATTTCTAATGGTTCCCTATGGAAGTCACTGCACCCAACTAGATATGCCAGAGTTAGTAAACTTAAAAATTGATCACTTTTTGAGCGGGATTCTCAAAACAAATCGGCCTTTGGATGATCATCCAAAGGCCGATCGATCAGTTTAGAAATGGGCCGACAAGCGGCTTAGTCAAAAGCTACAGCATCAATATCAAAGCCATAGGCCGTCACTGACTGGTCAGTGCTGATCTCAATCTTCATGGTGTCGCCCTGAACAACTGGGGAGAAGACGTTCCTGCCGCGGTTTCCGGACCAGATATCGATGATGTTGCCATCCCCATCTTTAAAGGTGACTCTGTCGTATCCAGCCTCCGTCTCAAATCGGGTGAAGTGGACAGCCAACCGACTGGCTCCGGGGACCTCCACGGTCCAAGACTCCGTAAAGTTGTTAGGATAGGGGTGTGGAGTAGAAATGTTCACCGGCATTTTCTCCCACATTGCAGGGTCATTAGGGTCAGGCTCAGGCTCGGAATTTGTGAGAGCATAGTAAGCATCCACAATCCCCCCTGTTGCCACCCTCCCGCTGAGGTGAGATACCGGCCGAGCTGTGTTTAAGAGTCGGTCCTTTAATTCCAGCATCCCCAAATCTGGCTCGTTGGACAACAGCAGCGCAGCCACACCTGAGACGTGGGGAGTGGCCATTGAAGTCCCTGAGAACATTCTTAAACCACTTGGGGTCGTGCTTAAGATATCCACTCCTGGAGCACCAATGTGAACTTTGGTGGCCCCATAGCTTGAAAATCGAGCCAACTCCCCTTTGTTGTTAATTGCAGCCACAGACACAACGTTGGGAACATCGTAATTGGCGGGGAATGAGTCCACCCTGTCGTTATTGGCTGAGCTATTGCCCGCGGCAGCGATAAAGATGATCCCCGCATCATTGGCTCTCTCGATGGACTCTTTCAGAGCTCGCGAAAAGCCTCCTCCTCCCCAGGAGTTACTCATGATATGGGCTCCCATCTGAGTGGCATAGTCGATGGACTTAATGGCATCGGCCAGGCTGCCTCCCCCACGACCACTCAAGAATTTAATCCCCATCAGACGAACGTTCCATGCCACTCCACTGATCCCAATTCCATTGTTGCCTTCGGCACCAATAGTTCCAGCACAGTGCGATCCATGGCCATTGTCATCAATCAAACGACCTCTATTGGAAACAAAGTCATAGCCATAGATGTCATCCACAAAACCATTTCCATCATCGTCAACTTGGGGCAAGCCATGATATTCGGCTTCGTTCACCCAGAGATTGTTTTTTAGGTCCGGAATATCTGTATCAATACCGGTGTCTATGACTGCTACAATGACATCTCGACTTCCAGTTTGAATAGTCCAAGCCCGACCGGCGTTGACATCCACTCCCGGAACTCCCACTGAACGATTGATTGTCTGGCCTTCGTTGATGAGCCCCCAAAGCTGACCTAGCTCAGGGTCATTGGTCTCAATGGTTTCACCTGTTCCACCAATTGTATAAATAAAGTTGGGTTCTATATATTCAATCAATGGGTGAGAGCTGAGGCTAGAGAGCACGTTTTCCATGGGCTCATTGGGGTCTCTTTTAATCAGCATGGCCTGGGAGACCTGTGAGATCATTTCCCCCTCAGTGGCCCCAAGAGACTGGATCAAATAGTCCTCGTTCATCAAAAAATGACCGCTTTTAAGTTTAACGACATACTCTCCAGGCACGACCTCTACATCTGCCTGTGCTGTCCATGAAGTAGCCGCCAAGGCAAAGCCTAGCCAGCAGGAGCAAAGAATACCCCATATTTTACGCTGAAACACCATCTTAGATCCCTCCAGTCCGTTGTAGGGCAAGTCCGTCCATGGAACAGTGCTGAATCCTTCAGCAAATACCCTCCGTGATTAGTTCCAAAATGGTACCAACTCCAAGAGGAATAGCTAAGAAAAATTTAACTTTTTTATAACATTGTTTATTTTTGGTGCTGAGAAAGTAACCTTTATTTTCTCTATCTACCCGTTTCATCGAGATATTTTGTCTTTCAACCACCTTAGCCTTTAGTCCAGCTCCATCAACTTTTCTCCGAGCGCTCACGCAAAGATGCCTTGAAATAATCCCTATTCATACGGGCGATATTCTCCAGGTCTATCTCTTTAGGACAAGCTGCAGAGCATGCACCTGTATTCGTGCAAGCTCCAAAACCCTCTTCGTCCATCTGGGCCACCATACTCAGAGTGCGCTGCTCCCTCTCTGCTTGGCCTTGGGGAAGAAGCGCCAAATGGGCTAACTTTGCCGAAACAAAAAGACTCGCCGATGCGTTTTTACAGGCGGCCACACAGGCTCCACAGCCAATACAAGTGGCCGCAGCAAAGGCCATATCTGCATTTTCCTTAGGCACAGGCAGAGAATTGGCATCCGGTGCATTGCCTGTATTTACAGAAATAAAGCCTCCCACCTGCATGATGCGATCAAATGCAGACCGGTCCACAGCGAGATCCTTAACTATAGGGAAGGCCTTTGCCCGAAAAGGCTCAATAACAATGGTCTCTCCATCTCTAAATCTGCGCATATGCAGCTGACAAGTTGCAGTTCCGCGATCGGGTCCATGGGGACTGCCGTTGATCACCATTGAGCAGGATCCACAGATCCCCTCACGACAGTCATGGTCGAACTCGATAGGCTCTTGACCGCTTTTTACTAAATCAACATTGATAACATCTAGCATTTCCAAAAAAGAGGCATCACTCGAGATATTCCTAGCCTCGTATTCAACGAATCGACCCTCTTTGTCTGGTCCTGCCTGACGCCACACTTTTAATTTTAAATTTAATGCTTTTCCTGCTGTTCCAGCCATATTCAAATATCCTTGGGTTATTTGTAACTTCTGGTTGTTAATTTGACATATTCAAAACTGAGCTCTTCTTGATGCCGTTGCCAAGCCATCTTATGACTGTCCTGAGACTGGTATTCATAGGCAGCGACATGGCAGAATTTATCATCATCGCGAAGAGCCTCATTCTCAGGTGTCTGATACTCTTCTCTGAAATGACCTCCACAGGATTCCCTGCGCTCCAAAGCATCTTTGGCCATCAACTCACCCATTTCCAGGAAGTCAGCCACACGACCCGCTTTTTCCAACTCATCATTGCGGTAGTCCCTCTGACCCGTCATCTTCAGGTTTTGCCAAAACTCTTCCCTGACACCAGCAATTCGATTTTGGACTTCCTCTAATCCATGGGCATTGCGAGACATCCCGACAAAGTTCCACATCAGTTGCCCCAACTCACGATGAAACTCATCAACAGACTTCGAACCCTGAATAGAAAAGAACTTATCCGTCTTGGCACGCACTTCCTGTTGGCTGTCCTTAAAGGCCTGATGGGACTCATCCACTTTCACTAAATCCTGGCCTGCCAGATAATTGCCCAAAGTGTACGGAATAATAAAATAGCCATCTGCCAACCCCTGCATCAGGGCCGAGGCCCCCAAACGATTGGCACCATGATCTGAAAAGTTGGCCTCCCCAAGAACATGTAGGCCAGGAACCGAGCTTTGAAGATTATAATCTACCCACAGACCACCCATGGTGTAATGAACTGCAGGGAAAATCCGCATGGGAACTTCATAGGGGTTTTCCCCAGTGATCTTTTCGTACATCTGAAATAAATTGCCGTACTTAGCCTCAATGGCCTTTTGACCGAGACGGCGAATGGAGTCCCCAAAATCCAAATAGACAGCTTCCTCAGTGGGACCGACCCCTCTGCCCTCATCCACTCTGAACTTGGCCTGGCGGGAGGCCACGTCCCTGGGGACGAGGTTCCCAAAGCTAGGATAAACTCTTTCCAAATAGTAGTCTCTATCCTCTTCAGGAATCTGCTGAGGGGGGCGGGCATCCCCCTTGTTTTTGGGAACCCATACTCGTCCATCATTGCGCAAAGACTCTGACATCAAGGTGAGTTTACTCTGATAGTCTCCAGAGCGAGGGATACAAGTTGGGTGAATCTGCGTAAAGCAAGGGTTTGCAAAGAAGGCACCTTTTTTATGGCAACGCCAAGCCGCTGTCACATTGGACTTCATGGCGTTAGTGGACAAAAAATAGACGTTACCATAGCCGCCTGTCGCTAACACCACTGCATCTGCGGCATGAGATTCAATTTCACCCGTCGTCAGATTTCTCACAGTAATTCCCCGTGCTTTTCCATCAACGAGCACCAAGTCCAACATTTCTCGGCGCGGAAAGAGCTTCACTTTACCAAGGCCCACCTGTCGCATCATTGCCGAGTAAGCCCCAAGCAATAACTGCTGCCCCGTCTGACCTCGAGCATAGAAAGTCCGCGAAACCTGAGCCCCGCCAAACGAACGATTGTCAAGTAAGCCCCCATACTCTCGGGCAAAGGGCACCCCTTGAGCCACACATTGGTCAATAATGAGATTGGAGATTTGCGCCAAGCGATAGACATTCGCCTCTCGGGCACGGAAGTCTCCACCTTTTACTGTGTCATAAAAAAGTCTATAGATGGAGTCTCCATCATTGGGGTAGTTCTTGGCGGCATTGATTCCCCCCTGGGCTGCAATGGAATGGGCTCTTCTTGGCGAGTCGTGAATGCAAAAGGTTTTTACATTGTAGCCCAGCTCTGCCAATGAGGCCGAGGCAGAAGCCCCAGCCAGGCCTGTTCCAACCACTATGACCTGGTATTTTCGCTTATTGGCCGGGTTGACCAGCTTCATGGAAAAACGGTGTTTGTCCCACTTTTGTTCTATCGGACCTTCAGGAATGTTGGCATCTAATTTTACGCTCATAGTTGTTAACCCTAATAACCCTTAATAGATGAAATAAAAATAGATTGGTAAAGCGACAAAGCCAATGCTTACAATCGCCGCATAGGCAAGGCCCACTTTTTTAAAAACCGGTGTTAGCCTTGGGTGAGCAGCTCCAAAAGTCTGCAGAACTGAGCTCACACCATGACTCAAATGCAAACCGAGAACCACCATGGCTATAAAATACCAAACCACATAGCCTGGCTCTTGAAAAACCTCGACAACAAGACGGTGTAAATCCCGCACCGTGGTTCCGTCGTAAGTAACTTCATAGACCTGACCAAATTTAAAAGTGATCAGATGGAGTATAACAAAGACCAAAATCACTAGACCTTGGATAAAGAGACTCTTTTGCACCCAGCTCGTTGCCTTTGCTCCCTCAGCTGCCACTGCATACTTATTGGGTCGAGCCACTGAGTTCTTCACAGTGAGGTTCACTGCAATCAAAACGTGGAGCCCAAAAAGAGTAACCAACCCCAACTCGGCCACGTAGATCAGTGGAGTTGATGTCAATGCATGACCGTAGAGGTTATAGGCTTCGGGGCTGACAAAAATAAGCAGGTTCCCTAACATATGCGCCAAGACAAAAAGGCTTAAACTCAAACCACTCAAAGCCACTATTTGCTTCTGACCGATAGTGGAGGTCAGATAAGAAGACTTCGCAGCCATTTACCAAGGTCCTTTCATTTTTCAGTTGATTGTCATCAAACTACACCAGCACCTCTAAAGAGGCCAGCTCAGTATTCATAATAATCTGATTTGAGCCGAGCCCCTTAACGCGCAACGCAATAAAGTCTATGCTTTTGCCTTTAACCCAGGCCTTGCATATATAAAGTTCCGATTTCATCCCGATCAAGGAGAAAGCCATGCGAATTTTTGTCTGCATAAAGCAGGTCCCTGACACAGAAACTAAAATCAAGCTCAAGGCAGATCAGTCCTCGATTGAGGAGTCGGGCATTAAATGGATTGTCAACCCTTACGATGAATTTGCCATTGAAGAGGCTTTGAAGCTCAAGGAGGCTGTCGGACAAGGGCAAGTGACCCTGGTGTCCGTCGGGCCAAAGGCCAGAGTTGTTGATGCCCTACGCACTGGTTTAGCAATGGGGGCCGATGATGCCCTTATCGTTGATACGTCAACTCCTCTAGATAACCTTCTCACCGCCCAAAGCCTTGCGGCTGTCATTAAAAGTGAGGGCCCCCCTGCTATGATTTTTCTTGGACGGCAATCCATCGACATGGGGGTATCTGCAACAGGCCCCATGTTGGCCGAAGTTTTGGGCTTGCCCCATGCAAGCCTGGTCTCAAAATTTAGCCATGAGGAAGGGGTCTCTCGCATCGAACGTGAGGTTGAAGGCGGAAGCAAAGAGGTCCTTGAGATTACGGGCCCCGCTGTTATAACTGCAAATAAGGGTCTGAACACACCTCGCTACGCAAGTCTGCCGGGCATTATGAAGGCCAAGAAAAAGCCCCTCAAGGAAATGAGTCTCGCTGATCTGGGCTTTAACTCTGAACAGAACAAAGTCCATCTGACCAACTTTAAAATGCCCCCAGAAAAGCCGCCGGTAAAAATGATTTCCGGGGAAGCCAATCAACAAGCTCAGGAACTCGTAAAGGCCCTGAGAGAAGAGGCAAAGGTCTTATAAAAAAGAGGGAATAGAGCATGAATAAAATTTTTGTTTTTTGTGAAATGAGTGGGGACCGAATTAAAAAAAGTAGCCTAGAGCTGCTGACTGCAGCCAGAAAATCTGGTCATCCTATAGTTACCGGAGCACTGGGGCCAGGCTCGGAAAACCTGAAAGAATTTTTGCAAAACTACGGGGTCACCACTCATTACTTCAATGGTTCAGCGGAGCTCAAGCACTACAATCCGGAGCTTTATAGCCCCATGGTGGTAGAAATGCTCAAGAGCTCCGAGGCGTCTATTGTCCTGGCAAGCTCCTCGCTTATGAATAGAGATCTATTTGCCCGAGTTGCAGCAAAGCTTGATCTGGCCTGTATCAACGACTGCACAGAGCTAAACCTCCAAGAGGATGATCTTGGCCTTCGTCGACCACTTTATTCTGGCAAATGCTCTGCACAAGTAAGGATCAAGGAGGATTCACAAAGGATCATCTTGATGCGTCCTAATCAGTTGCCTGTAGAGAATTTTTCCGATTCTGCCTCCGTTGAGCTTAAAGAACTGGCCATCCCCTCAGTGGATCTAAAGACTGTGATTAAAGAGGTGGTCAAAGGCACCAGTGAACGACTTGATCTTACAGAAGCCAATATTATTGTCTCCGGCGGCCGCGGAATGGGTGGTCCAGAGAACTTCAAAATCTTAGAAGATCTGGCGGACACTCTTGGGGCCACAGTGGGAGCCTCAAGGGCTGTTGTGGACGCAGGCTGGGTGCCTCACAACATGCAAGTGGGACAGACGGGCAAAACTGTAGCTCCAAGTCTCTACATTGCCTGTGGAGTTTCGGGAGCGATTCAGCATTTGGCCGGAATGAGCAGCAGTAAGGTCATTGTTGCCATCAACAAAGATCCTGAAGCACCCATTTTTCAAAAGGCCACCTATGGTATTGTCGGAGATGTGTTTGAGATTGTTCCTAAGCTCACTGAAGAGTTTAAAAAAGTTCTGTCTTGACTGATAAGGCGGATCTGTGACGTGGCGAAGAACTCTCTTAGCTTGGGTCGCCTGGCTCTTGTATCGATTACTGTCTGCAACCTGGCGCATTGAGCTGGTTGAATCGGAAGACCTCAAGCGCTGTCTTAGTCAAGGCCAGCCCGTTATTTTTGCTCACTGGCACGGGGATGAACTGGCGATCCTCCCCTTAGTGAGGCACTATCGACTAGCCACCATGACCTCTACCAGCAAAGACGGACAACTTGTGGATTCAGTGATTCGACGCTTTGGGGGAAAGACATCAAAAGGATCTTCCACCCGCGGAGGAATTGCTGCCCTCAAGGGTTTAGTACGGCTGATGAAAAAAGATCGGCACAATGCCTCGATGGCCGTTGATGGTCCCAAAGGACCTATCCACCAAGTAAAGCCCGGGGTCTTTGAACTCTCTAAACTGACCAGGGCTCCCATCGTACCCACTGGCTTGGCCTGCTCCAGGACCTTTATTTTTAAAAAATCCTGGAATCAGGCTGTTTTGCCAAAGCCCTTTGCCAAGGTCGTCGTGTTATTTGGCCCGACTTTGGCCCCGCTCAAAAAAGAAGACCAGGCCAGAGATCCAGCTTGGTCGACCAATTTGCAGAGAGAACTTTTTTCTGCAAGACGGCAAGCTGCTGAAAAAATTGCAGGCCCTAGCGCAGGGTGCTAAACTTCAAAGATCATCTTATTTTGCAACGTGGGGAAAATTTATGTCTATTCTAAGAAACTCCGTCCTATGTTATGTGGTCATTAGCGCTCTGCTTACACTGCCAGTCTTGAGTCAGCAGTCCTCTAAAGGGGCTCAAGGGCAAACGGTTGTTGCCACCATTGGGGACCACCAAATCACCTTAGACGAGTTTCGCAGACGCCTCAATGAATTGCGTCAACAGGCCACCAACCCACCTACGCCCGAACAGTTTTTGGAAGAGCTGATTCGCTATGAAATCGGCGTTCAGGAGGCCAGAAAGCAAAACCTGGAGAACGACCCCATTGTTCAAGAGAGGTTTCGTCAAGAACTCTATAAGGCTCTGATTGAAAGGGCTCTGGGAGAGCAAGTCGAGAAAATCCAAGTGACAGAGGCCGAAATGCGTCGGTTTTACCAGAGGAACCCTGAAATCCAGTTAAGCCATATCCTGATCGAGTTCCGCGTGGATGCCACTCCTGAGCAAAAGGCAGAAGCCCGTAGCCGAGCTGAAATGGTTTTGGGTCTAGTCAGAAAAGGTGACAGACCCTTTGAAGAAATTGCCCGTAACTACTCGGATGATTCTGCCTCCAAAGTGAACGGAGGAGACATTGGCTATCACAATCGGGTTTCAATTATGCCCCAGGTCTATGAGGCCGCAGTCAGACTTCGCGTGAATCAGACCAGCGGGATTCTGGAAACCCCCTACGGCTTTCACATTATCCGAGTCACAGGTCGCCGCAGTTTTCAGCAGGCCAACCGAAGGGCCATCCGAGCAGCCGTTTTTGACGAGAAGCGTAAGCAGCTTTTTGACCAATACTTTGATCGGCTAAAAAGAGGCTATAAAATACAAAGCAATGTGAACGCTGTTCGAAATTTGTGATAGACTCCTGCAGCAGGAACTCAGAAATAATTTCTGCAAAGCAGGTGTGTATTTATGGCTTATCCAGGCCTTCTGATCTATGGACTCAAGTTTTGCGCTCTT
>SKYF01000154.1 GCA_007128005.1 Bdellovibrionales bacterium | reverse complement strand
TCCGTTTTTCCGTTTTTCCGTCTTATCCGTCTTATCTCTCAGCTCAGCCTGCGCCGGATTGAGCCTTTGCCCTATAGACATCCAAAGGCTGAGCCAAATCCTGGCCGCGAATCTGATTGGCATCGAGAAAAAAGGGTCCCTGCCCGGCCTCAATCTTGCGCTGAAAGGCCTGCAAACTCTTATCATCCCTCGGAATCACCTGAAAGTCAGCACTTTCATAGAGCTCACTGAACTCTTGATTGGGCTTCTGATCAAAAAAGTGGGCCCAATAACGGGGATCGACGTTCAAGCGATATGTTAGAGTCTGAGCGTAGGAGTGCACCGGGGTGTAGGCCGTCAGCACCTCAAAGGCCCCATAGTGAGCATGGAGTTTTAGGGCTGGTGAACCCCACTGGGTCATACCACAGCAGATCTCTATATTGGCGTACCACAGCGCGAAGGCCTTGGTGAGAAAGCCCAGACCATAAAACCTCTCCTCAGGAGTGAGCAGGGCGTTGACCGAACTCAGATTGTGGGCCACCCACTCTCCCTGGCCCATGGTGGGAATAATAATAAACAGCGAAATCGGCACCCAATCCACCCCATCCATCTTCACCAGTTTTGGATTCTTCCCGCCCAAGGCCGCCTTCACCTTTTTGGACAGAAACCTTGGGCGAGCTGCAAACCCGGCCACAAAGCCCGGCATCACTCCACAGTCATAAAAAACCCAGCGGGGCATGGCCATATTGGACTGAGCAAAGAGCCTCGTTTCCATATCTAAAATTCGGTCGGCAAAGTCCACATTGTCCATATGCAGGGGGTTCTTATAAACTGGCTCTTTTGAAAACCAGTCCAACTCAAACATCTGCCCGGGAAAGGAGATGCGGTTTTCTTGGCGCACAAAAACATAGGGGCGCACGTCCTCGCTCTCAAGCCAGCTTAAGGACTTTAAGGGTGAGCGACTTTTTAAAGAGTCCAAAGAGGGATAAACCATGACTTCCTCAGTCTACAATTGCTGCTGAAGAGAGTCGATCACCAAATCCAAGCGGTCATAGACTTGAAAGCAATCTGACAGATTCTCTCCCGCCATATGTTGGGCCTCAAACAGCTGCAACACCTCAAGAAGTGGATCCCAAAAATTCAAGAAATTATACAGAATCACTGGCTTTTTATTTTGCCCCACTTGGGTCAGAGCCAGCACCTCTGTGAACTCATCCAAGGTGCCCACCCCTCCTGGGAACACGACAAAGGCCTGGGAGAGGTCAAACATCTTCGCCTTGCGCTCGTGAAGACTACACACCTTGTGCATTTCGCTAAGCCCTCGGTGGTCAATATCCAGGGCAAAGTCATAATCCGGAATCACTCCCACCACTCGCCCCCCTTCCTTGAGGGCCGCGTCGGCCAGTCGACCCATGGCCCCCACGCTGGCCCCTCCATAGACAATGGCAAAGCCGGCCTGGGCCAGACGCTCCCCCAGCCTCTCGGCCTCAGCATAAAACACTGGGCTGAGTTTTTGCGAAGAGCTTAAAAAACAGCCCACATGGATCATGCCTTGGGACCAATCATGTTCTCAGGACGCACGACCTGATCAAATGTCGCCCCATCCATAAGCCCCAGCCTCTCGGCCTCTTCCTTCAGGGTGCTGTTGTTCTCATAGGCCGCCTTGGCAATCTTGGCCGCATTGTCGTAGCCGATATGGGGGTTCAAAGCTGTCACCAGCATCAGCGACTGCTGGAGGTGCCTGTCAACCTGAGCCCTGCTGACCTGAAGCCCCTCGACACAGTTCAATCTAAAAGAGTCACAGGCATCGGCAAGCAGGCGAATAGAGTTTAAGACATTAAACACAATCATGGGCTTAAAGACATTCAGCTGAAAGTGTCCCTGGCAGCCCCCCACGGCCACTGCCATATCGTTGCCAATCACCTGAGCGCAGACCATGGTCATCGCCTCACTTTGAGTGGGGTTGACCTTGCCGGGCATAATTGAGCTGCCTGGCTCGTTGGCAGGAAGTTGCAGCTCCCCAATTCCACAGCGAGGCCCACTGCCAAGCAGTCGGATGTCATTAGCCACCTTCATCAGACTGCAGGCGGTTGTCTTCAAACTGCCACTGACCTGAACCAAAGCGTCGTGGGCCGACAGGGCTTCAAACTTATTGGGAGCACTGACAAAGGGCAACCCCGTCTCCTCAGCAATGACTTGAGCCACTCTCTCGGCAAAGGCCGGGTGGGTGTTGAGTCCTGTTCCTACGGCGGTCCCCCCAAGGGCCAGTTCAAAGGTCGCTGGCAGAGATTCGCTGAGGCGCACTTGAGCCTGATTGAGCTGAGTGACAAAGGCGGAAAACTCCTGCCCAAGGGTGAGCGGAGTGGCGTCCATCAAATGAGTGCGGCCAATTTTTACAATTTCATTAAATTCATTTTGTTTTTTTAACAGAGCTTCACTCAGGAGCTTCAGCGCCGGCAACAACCTCTCCTTCAACTGGGAGGCCACTGCAATATGCATGGCCGTAGGAAAGGTGTCGTTCGAGGACTGGGCTTTGTTGACATCGTCATTAGGATGCACACTCTTATCGCCAAGTTTCCCTCCTCTAAGCTGAATGGCCCGATTGGCAATCACCTCATTGGTGTTCATATTGGTTTGAGTTCCACTGCCCGTCTGCCATACCACTAACGGAAAGTGCTCGTCCCACTCCCCCTTCATCACCTCACTTGCCGCCTGCATTATGACCTCGGCCTTATCGGCACTGAGCAGTCCCAGCTCTGCATTCACCTTGGCCGCTGATTTTTTTAGCACCCCCAAGGCCCAGATCATCTCGCGGGGGAAGCGGTCACCACCGATCTTGAAGTTCTGAAGCGAGCGCTGTGTCTGCGCCCCCCAAAGGCGATCCGAGGGAACCTGAACCTCCCCCATGCTGTCACTCTCAACTCTGTACTGCATAACTGTCTCCTTCCTTAAATAGGGCAGCG
>SKYF01000061.1 GCA_007128005.1 Bdellovibrionales bacterium | reverse complement strand
AGCCTATTTGACTATGCGGTCCGGGAGCTCGGTTACTCAGAGGGGCAGGCTGGGCGCAGGATTGCTGCCATGAAACTCCTACGCGAGCTGCCGCAACAAGAAGCCCAAGAGCTGAAGAAAAAAATTGAAAGCGGGGCCTTAAACCTCACCCATCTCTGCCAAGCCCAGAGTTTTTTCAATGAGGTCAAGAAATCAGCTCCAACAAAGACCCTCGATGTGGGACAAAAACTTGATGTCCTTAAAAGTTTGGAGCACAAATCCTCACGGCAGGGGCAAGTCGCTCTGATAGAGAAAATGGAAGCAGTGGGGATTCAGGCTCCTGCACCCAAGGAGCAAGCAAAGATCTTGTCCTCGGAACAAACTGAGCTTCGACTGGTGCTCAGTCGAGAGCTTTTAGCCCAGCTCGAGGAAGTGCGAACACTCCTAGGACCAAAGGGCCTTGGAATGACCTGGGCCGAGCTCATTCAGGAAATGGCGACCTTAAGTCTCAGCTCGCTGATGGACAAAAAGTTCGGAAAAAGAAGAAATGGAAAGACCGCCACCCATTGTGATGTGAGCCGCCTGGACGCGATGGATCGAGATGGGGGAAGAGATGAAGAGGCCTTGAAGGAGGATGCAAAGAACTTGGCTGCTGATGGAATGCCGTTGCCTGCTGATGAAGGAGCTTTCACTACGGCGCCGTTTAAAGAGGGCGTCAAAAGTGCTGCTGGGCCCAAACCACCGTCGATTTCAAAGAGCAAAAGATATCGAATTTGGGAGAGAGATGGTGGTGCCTGTGTGAAATGTGGGAGCAAAAAAGGGCTTCAGGTGGATCACATTGTTCCAGTGGCCCATGGAGGCGGATGTGAGGAGGAGAATTTGCGCATTTTGTGTGGAGACTGCAATCTCCGAGAGGGGGTGAAGAGCTTTGGCCTAGAGAAAATGAAAAGGGGGTTTCGCGGATGAAAGGCAAAGGAGGGCAACTCCAAGAGACTAACTCCACCAAGAGACCATAAGGGGCATCCTTATCTACAAATACGGCTACAGATACGGCTACAGATACCGCCGAAGATTCTGTGGCAGATTCCGCCACAGGTTCTGCTGAAGACTTAAAAGCTCTTTAGATCTTCGCGCCCCCGCGACCGGCACAATCCGGAGAGGCAAAGGTCTCTGAACCCTTGCGCTCAGCCCACTCCTCAGAGCTAAACAGACGCTGAGACAGGGCGTGAACGGGGCCCTGAAGCTCCTCCGCCAAAACCTGATAAATCTGACGCTGCCTGTGGACACGGCTCTGTCCATGAAACTTCTGACTGACAACAATCACCTTAAAGTGGGTTTCTGAACCCCTGGGCACAGAGTGCTGATGGCTCTCATTGACGACCTCAAGAAACTCTGGAGCAAAGGCCTCTTGGAGTTTAGCTTCAATCCTCTGCTGCACGGGCCCCGGTTCGGAAGCGGAAGGCTGGCTCATAAATTCATCTCCAACTGAAGGCCAAAGTGATCAGAGGCCATAATTCCTCCCTGCGCCCGCTGACCTAACATCTCTATTTTGGCTTCAGGGAGTTTTAAGCCCTCACTAAGCACTTTTACAAACAGATAGTCAATCCGCCGGGGGCGACTTTCTAGCCGCAGCAGTTCATGCCTTAGCAGCTGTTTGTCCTTTGAGGACAGCCCCTGAAAGCCCTCCAACTCAGCCACCCAAGCAGGCACAAAGTGTCCCAGGAGCCTGTGATTGGCCAGGTTTTTCTGGGCATCAAAGGTCAGCCCCTCCTCTCCCGAACCCCAGTGCTCCCAAGCATCGACAAAGCCGCAAGCCTTGACCATGCCTATCTCTTCCGTGTCTGGAGTGGCGTTGAAGTCCCCTCCCATCACAATGAGATTGTAGGCCGACTCTAACTGTTCCAAATAGGTCAATAGACGGTTCAGCTCCCCCAGCCTCTTTTGGGTGCCCAACCTCAAGATTTGCTTCAGGCGGGGCAGGGACCAGTTTTCTAGCAACTCTGCAAGCTCCCTATCCCACTGCAGTCCGTGGTGCAGATGAACATTGACCAACAGCAGCCGCCCCCACTGAGGATGCATTGTCTCCTGAAAAGTGGCCCAGCGCGACTCAGCCCACTGGAGGGCCGTCCCACCCCAGATCCGCGCCTGACCTGAAAGCCTCAAGGGCTTTAGACTCTGCCCCAACCACCGGCTGTGGCTCAGAGTCACCAAACCCGACTGCAAATTGAAGGGCGGGCCCATTCCAAAAAGCTTCAACCCCGCAGAGTCCAACTGCGAAGTCGCCCTGAGCGGAAAAGTCTCCACCCACCGGCTGACTCTTAAACCCAATGGGTTGACCTCTTGAAGAAAGGCCACATCGAATTCAGGCAAACCGGACTCAGAAAATAACAACCGCTCCTGAGCCTCCCAGCGCTGAGCCCTTCGAAACTCTGGCTCAAGCTCCTCAAACTGCAGGTGCCCGCTTGGAGACAGGCCGTGCCAGAGGTTGAAGGTGAGGACTCGAAACACTGACTCCATCCTAACTGCGGTTGTGCACCAAGGCTTTGACCCCCGACTCAAACACCACCTCAATCTGTTGAGCTGCAGCCTGGGTCACTACCCCTAGACCAAACTTTGGATGCTCAATGGCGTCTTCAGTTTGAAAGCTCTGGCGCATACTGTAGGGCTTTTTATTGTCCAAATTCGTGGAGGCCAAAAGTTCCCGCCATTTTGTCTCAGGAGCTTCCTGAGAGGCCTTGGTTTTCCTGGAGCGAGTGGCCGCAGCCAGTCTGGATTTTCCAGAGGGACCAATGCTTAGCTTGAGGGTCGACTTGCGCTTGCAGACCTCACATTCGATCTTTGCAGACTGAGGGGTGGGATGAGCCAGCACCACATGATAGCGCTCACAGTCGCACTTCTTACAAAATTGATAGGTCTTTGTTGCCACAGCGGGAAGTGTTGTTGAATCTGGCAATGCTCTCTCCTTTGGTGTTCAGTTTTCAGTTTTCTTTTCTGTTTATCTTATCCGTTTTTCCGTTTTTCCGT
>SKYF01000098.1 GCA_007128005.1 Bdellovibrionales bacterium | reverse complement strand
TCTCCTCAAGCTTAAAATCGAAATTGGACTCGCGGCACTCGGCTGTTGGTGTAGTCTTCGTACTCATAGCCCAGAATGTCCAGGCTGAGGGCGTCGACAATCAACACAAATTCATCAATCTTCCGCCCCTCTTCCGAGTAGGGGAAGTGAAGGTTCATCTCAGTCCCCAGCGAGGGAGAGGATCTATAGGCCGCCACCAGGCTTTCAAAGCGCACCGGCATATCCATCAGCACCTGACCATTAAAAATCTGAAAGAAAACTCTCTGCTCTGCGGGCTGCGGATAGACATAGACAAAGCCATGCACTCCCTGGAATTTATCTTTGGATCTATAGGTGTCTTTCCACTGGCTGAGCATGCGCTCGATCAGCTGCTGGTCCGAGGCCACTTGTCGTCTTGTGCTGGACTGGATTTCATCTGCACACATTGCCCGTGCTGAGGCCGACACCAGACTCAGGCTCACCAGGCCCAAGCTCAACAGCCCCACCAGTAAATGTTTTTGAAAAGCGACCAAAGTTTGGCCTATATGCCGATCCATAAATACCCCCTTTTTCTGTCCTGGCGGGCATTCCAATGAATTTTCTGCACAGAGGCAAGCTTATTGCCAAGACTGAAAACTATCCACTGACTGAGATTAAGTCGCATTGCAATATTTCCAATCGGAGGCCTAAACCCTAGTTTGGGAGGTGCCTGCCGCAGCACCAGCTCTGAACTTGGGGTGACTTTCCCACATCACTCTCGATTTAATTGCTGAAAACCTTTTGGCACCAGGAGACCTAACCTCTGTGCTCGTTCATTGATTAATTCAAGGTACTTTTGTGCCATTTCATCAGACAAGAAGCTGATCGCAATGAGCTTCTTAAATGCGTCCAAATTCTCTTCGATCTCCTTGAAAACATTTTCACAGACCTTTGTGCTGATCTTGCAATACTCTCCGAATTCAAAAAAATCCTGTTTTGTAAGACGATTCTTTTTCCCCCTCATCGTGAGAGCGACTTCCTCTCTATCCTGTGGCGCCACGAGTTTAGTGGCTAAAAGGTCATAAGCTGGGGACAGTTCAACTGTTCCCTCAGCCGTGTAAACAAGAGAATGATTTTTCAAATGCATGTCACTGTTCCCTGTGAGAAATGAGAATGCAGTTATTTTGAACAGCTTAAGTAATTCCAGCCCCTTGTTGGTGGTGTATTGGTTTACCGCCGCGGCTACTTTTTCTAAAGAACTGTTGTACTTATTTTCAGTTAGCAAGCCGGTCAGCTGGCACATATCCTCTTGGTGAGTTTTTATTACTTTTTTTCGCTTGAGCTTTCTGTCAAACCTTGTTGACAGATAGGCGAGCTCGCCAGAACTCAATCTAATTAAGCTATGTTCAGCCGTTTTTATGCCGGCTGCCTTTGCCATGTGCATAGTTACATCTTCATTTTGTGGAAGCTGTGGGTGTTCATCATGGGGTGGCTTGAGTACATAAAGACCCTCCCACAAACCAATAATGGTCAGCCGCTTTTCCAGACCATTTCCCCTCTCATGGGTGAGGGACAATTTTGGTTGTACCCCTGGAATGGCCACTCGGCTTTGTACAAGCTTTCTGGCCAGTTCATTGATTTCGTTGAGAGTGTAGTCAAGTTGGGGAGGGGTTTTTGAATTGAAAATTCGTTGACTGCACTTTGCATGATACTCAGATTTGGAGTCTTCAAGCTCTTGATAGCAGGCCAGGCATTTGTTCATTACTGCTCCTCAGATGAAGCATCGATTACTTTTACGGCCCCAATGCAGTCATTACAAAGCGTAAGAAGTAGCGACATGCGGTCTTTTCTATCGAGCTTCCAACTGGCTTCAGCAATATTCAAGAGCCAGCCCTCTGGAATGAGTCCGTCGAAGAAGGGGATCATTGTTTTTTCAATGTAGGGCTCAGGCCGTAGAGGAAGCAATAGGCTCACTGGCCGACTTGTAGGCTCCTTTAAATAAATCGGGTCATACTGAAAACGATATTCTCCCTCTGTCTGTTCGATGGTGCCGGCAAGTGTTTCGTTGTAATAAACTTTCCCAATTTTCTTCATAACTCTTGAGCCGCCTCTTGTGGGACTGGGCCCAGGCGGGAACCAAAAAGAGCCAGCACCTGATTGACCCTATCGCACCGGAGTGTCTTCTTGCCGCTTTCTAATTCCCTGACAAAGCGAAGTCCCACGCCAGCGCTTTTGGCGAGCTCAACTTGGGTAAGGCCAACCTGCTTTCTTTTTTGCCTGACATACTGTCCAACGTTTTCCATCGACTCCACACCCTTATTTATACCCTTTCGGGTAAAAAATCGGCCCTCTTGCCCCTGAGTATACCTTATAGGGTATAAAAATCAATTTTTTATTGAAGTTATACCCGATAGGGTACAAAAGGCGCCTGATGTTCCGCTAGTTGTGAAAAGTGATTTGGCAGCCCAGGCGGTTGCCGCGGCCCCAATCATCAATATTGACATATTTTGCATGGCAGCTGTCGACCTTAAGAATCTTCAGCTCCTTGTGCTCAAGCTTCAATCTGGCCTCCTCACAATAGCGAGTGCAGGTGTCTTTGTCGGGCCCAACCACAATCATTGTTGGAACTCCTGAAAAGGAAATATTTTGCTCGGGCACGGAAGCGCCAATCAGTCCGGGGCTGAGGCTCAATCCCAGCGCGAATAAATACGCGAATAAAAAAATGTGTTTCATGGTTCCTCCATTCCTTAGCAGTTTAAAGGCCTAAGACCCAGGCCCCGGCCAGCTCACAGCTCAGCCGAGCCCAGCCTCAGGCTAGCAGTCTTGATAAGACCTGGGGTAGGTCTTTTTGTGAGGCTCTGCCCTTCCCTCATGACCTCCACTGGCCAACTGACTTTGACTGACTGATTGTAATGGATTGATCTACCCCCACCATCTTCAACGCAGAGCTTCGCCGACGTCGTGGGATCAGCGCCGGTCTACTGTAGCCCAATCTGCTCGCAAAAGTCCGCAAAAGGCAAGACTGAGATTTGGTCATCAACTTGCTTGTGGGCCTGCCCGAGGTGAACTTGGTAAAAGTGCGGGATTGAGGTGCGATCTCTAAAGTAGAAGATATGGGGCGACACAGCTTTCTCACCATGTTTGCATGCCACGGCAAAGAGCG
>SKYF01000170.1 GCA_007128005.1 Bdellovibrionales bacterium | reverse complement strand
GGCGCGAAACCGCCAAATACAGCGTTGCTCGTCTCAAATCTCACTCCAACGTACCGCTCAAGTACGCCTCCGTTCGATTTGAGCCGGGCGCCTTGTCTTTGGCGGTTATCGCCAGTCACTATTTGTTGACGGGTGGTTGATTTTTCAAAGCCACTCTACCACAGGTTTTTTGAGGGAGTTTTTGTGAGAGGCCGTGGTCACTCATTCCCACTTCGTCTAAGCAACACAAAGGCCCTTCATGGGGCTTTTTAGGGGCGGGGATTGTTTTTTGAAGAAACGTCTTTTTTGCGAGTCGCACAGGGCATCCTGGAGCGCAAAAAATTACGTCAACACTTAACATTTGTAGTCATATGATAGGAGATGGCATCACAAGACCTCACTCCGGCAGAGCCGGCCTGAAAAGTCCCCCAGCTACGGCGCCGTATCTAGTGACTGGCCCAAAACCTCCAAATAGGGCTTGCTGAGGAGGAAGGGCTTTAAGCCGACTCGAGTTCCTTGAGTTGACGGTGGATTTTCTTAAATAGGGCTTGTCGAGCCTGAGCTTCAATCTCTTGGCGACTGGGCGGTGGGGGTTTGTCCCAATCCAGTCGGCGAAAGAGCTGACCCACTTCCTGACATAAATCCGCGATGCGATTGACTGAGTTCTTTTTTTCCGTCATAGATCAGAGCATACAAAGGTCAGGTCTAAAGTCAAGGCTCGGTGAGAGTTCGAAGTCGACTCTCATAGCGAGTAAGAAGAACGAATAGGACAATAAGAACGAATAGGACAATAAGGACGAGCAAGGAAAAAGAGAGGAGCCGCCGTGTCTCAAGATATCATCTACACCATGAAAGGTGTCAGCAAAGTCTATCCCCCCAACAACTACGTACTGAAGGATATTTACCTCTCTTATTTTTATGGGGCAAAGATTGGCGTTCTGGGTTTGAATGGAGCGGGAAAATCCACTCTGCTTAGGATCATGGCCGGAGAGGATCAGGATTTCTTGGGTGAGGCTTTCCCAGCTCGGGACTTCAAAGTGGGCTATTTGCCTCAGGAGCCGCGGTTGGATGAGAGCAAAACAGTTAAAGAGAATGTTATGGATGGCTTGGGGGCAGTGAATGACTGGCTCAGAGAGTTCAATGCGATCAGCGAGAAGCTCTGTGATCCGGACCTGAGTCCCGAGGAGATGGAAAAGCTCATTGAGAAGCAGGGCAATTATCAGGAAAAAATTGAAGCCGTGGATGGTTGGGAAATAGACTCTCAAGTGGAGCAGGCCATGGAGGCTCTGCGCTGTCCTCCGGGGGATTGGCCGGTGGATAGACTCTCTGGGGGAGAAAAGCGGCGGGTGGCCCTCACTCGCCTGCTGCTGTCCAAGCCGGACATTCTGCTTTTGGACGAGCCCACCAACCACTTGGATGCGGAGTCCGTGGCTTGGCTTGAGCACTATCTGCACGAGTTTCCAGGCACGGTGATCGCGGTGACCCATGACCGTTACTTTCTCGACAATGTGGCCGGCTGGATTTTAGAGCTCGACCGCGGTGAGGGGATTCCCTGGAAGGGCAACTACAGCTCCTGGTTGGAGCAAAAAGATCGCCGCTTGGCCCAGGAGCAAAAGGCAGATAATCGGAAGATGAAAACCTTGGAAAGGGAACTTGAGTGGATACGTATGTCGCCCAGAGCCAGGCAGAGTAAAAGTAAGGCCCGCCTGACCTCCTATGAAAAGATGCTGCAGGAGCCTTCGGCCGAAAAGCTCAAGGAGCTGCAGATTTATATTCCCCCAGGGCCACGGCTAGGCGATCTGGTGATTGAGGCTGAAGGGGTCAATAAGGGCTATAACGACATTCTGCTTTATGAGAACCTCAGCTTTTCTTTGCCCAAAGGGGCCATTGTTGGGGTGATAGGCCCCAATGGGGCTGGTAAGACCACTCTGTTTAGAATGATCACGGGTCAGGAAAAGCCCGACAAGGGCAGCTTCAAAGTGGGGCCAACGGTAAAGATGGCCTATATGGATCAGGCTCGGGATAAGGTGGACCTTGAGCGCTCAGTCTTTGAGGAGATCTCAGAGGGTCAGGATGTGATTCGCCTAGGGGGCAGGGAGGTGGCCTCAAGAGCCTACGTTTCCTGGTTTAACTTCTCGGGGTCGGATCAGCAAAAGCGAGTCAAAGACCTATCAGGGGGAGAGAAAAACCGACTCTACTTGGCCAAAATGCTTAAAGAAGAGGCGAACCTCTTGCTTCTGGATGAGCCCACCAACGACTTGGACGTCAATACCATGAGGGCTCTAGAAGAGGCTCTGCTGGAGTTTGCTGGCTGTGCGATTGTGATCAGTCACGACAGGTGGTTTTTAGACCGCATCTGCACCCATATCTTGGCCTTTGAGGGAGACTCTCAGGTGGAGTGGTTTATCGGCAACTACTCTGAGTATGAGGCCGCTCGCAAAGAGAAGCTAGGTGAAGATGCCCTCACCCCTAAGCGCATTCGCTATCGAAAGCTGTCTTCTTAAGACTGGAGAGCTCCTTGAGTATCCTTTGATAGGCCTCGGTGCTGAGGCGAAACTTTTCGCTTGAGGCCTTGGCCCCAGCCGAGTCTGGGTGAAGATAAAGGGCCAGTCGGCGATAGAGGCGTTTTACATCATTTACGGATATAGAGATGGCCCCTTGTTTGAGCCAGGGGGCAAGGGCTGTTTTATCGACCTCGCTCCCTATTTCCAAAAGACAAAAGAGATCTTTTCGACAGCTCTCCGAGAGGGTTTCTAGGGGCCAGGAGGGCTCCTGGGGGGGTGGTTTTGGGCTCTTTTTGGGAGGGAGCGTTGCCTTTTTTTTGGCTTGGGAGGGTGGGTACCGATGACTGGGGCGGACTCGGATGGGGTTTAGGTTTTCCAGTTTCAGCCAGAGGGGAGGAATGACGTTTGATCCTTGCTCGGGGGGCTGGAAATGGCCTGTGGGAGCAGGACTCGGGGAATCTTTCTCGGCCATTTTTTGTTCGAGAATTTTCTGAAAGCTGGCTTCGGTCTTCATGCTCTGTCTATCGGCAGGGGGCTTGAGGAGGATAAGGCCAGTTAAAAAGCAAGTTGGGGGGCAAATTTTTCTTTGGACATACGTCGGCATTTCAGTATCATCTTCTTGTGTAGAGACAACTAAAGGTAAATGACCTTTATAAAAAACGGAGGAAACAACAATGGCAAAAAAGAAAAAAGCTGCCAAGAAAGCAACCAAGAAGGCCACCAAAAAAGCGGTAAAGAAGGCCACAAAAAAGACAACTAAAAAAGCTGTCAAGAAGGCCACTAAGAAAGCAACTAAGAAGGCCACCAAGAAAGCCACCAAGAAAGTGGTAAAGAAGGCTACCAAAAAAGCCACTAAGAAAGCGGCTCCCAAAAAGGCCAAGACCAAGCGCAAGCCCAATCCAGCCTTTATGAAGCCCCTGACTCCCAGTGCCGCCTTGGCCGGAGTGATTGGTGCAGCTCCCCTTCCCCGCACTCAGGTGGTGAAGAAGCTATGGGCCTACATCAAAAAGAACAATCTTCAAGATGCCAAGAACAAGCGCAACATCAACGCTGACGCCAAGTTGAGGGAAGTTTTTGGAAAAGGAACGGTTTCTATGTTTGAAATGACCAAGATCGTAAGCAAGCACTTGCGCTAAGGTCCTGGTTACAAGCATTCGACAGAGCGCCCACTTAAAGGTTTTAAGTGGGCGTTTTTTTATTTTTCTCTAGCCAAAGTCCTGCTGGGGCTAGACCTAAGATCTTAAGTTTGCTAGAGCTGAGGCCACTATGATGGAGCCCTTAAATCCAGATGAGGTGGTGTTGATGCGCAAGGCAGGTCGCCTGGCCGCAGAGACCTTGGCCTATGTGGGACAATTTGTTCGCCCCGGTATCAGCACCCAGGAGCTGGACCGCATTGCCCATGAGTACACTTTGAGCCAGGGGGCCACCCCAGCTCCTCTCGGCTATCACGGCTTTCCCAAGTCTATCTGCACTTCAGTTAACCACTGTATTTGCCATGGCGTCCCTGGGGATGAGGTGCTGCAGGAGGGGGACATTGTGAATATTGATGTGACCTGCATTAAGGATGGCTTTTATGGCGACACCTCTAGAACCTATTTCGTGGGTGAGGTGAGTGAGGCGGCCCGCCGGATCACAGAGGCGGCAGAGCAGGCCATGTACAAGGGCATCGAGCAAGTTCGTCCCTTTGGGACCACTGGGGACATTGGTTTTGCCATCAATCGCTATGTCACCAAAAAAGGTTACTATCCGGTGCGTGAGATTGGGGGGCACGGCATTGGGCGTCAGTTCCATGGGGAGCCCTTTGTACCTTCTTACGGAAAGAAAGGGCGCGGCGAGAGACTGATTCCCTGGACCTGCATCACCGTTGAGCCTATGATCAATGAGACTTCGGTGCCGATCAAGGAGTTTGGCATTCCTAACTCAACGATTCGCTACTATGAGACAGGAGATAAGACCCTTTCGGCTCAGTTTGAGCACACGATTCTGATCACGGACCGAGGTTATGAGATTTTAACCAGTTTAGACACGGATTGAAAGGAGAACGACAGTGAGCAATGTGGGACATTCAGTGGATCAATCGATGGACAAGACAAGTCAAGTGCCAGTGAAAGGGGTAATGCCGATGGGAGAGACTGCAACAGCAACCGGTCAGCCGGACTATAGGGTTTGCAAAGAGGCCATGGAAGACCCCAAGCGCTTTGAGGAGCTGGCTCGCTGGGGAAGAGAGGAGATCAAGGTCTCTGAGGGTGAGATGCCTGGTTTGATGGCTCTGAGAGAGGAGTTTGGTCCCAGTCAGCCCCTGAAGGGAGCTCGGATTGCGGGCTGCCTGCACATGACCATTCAGACGGCGGTGCTGATTGAGACTTTAACGGCTCTGGGGGCAAAGGTGCGCTGGAGCTCTTGCAATATCTTCTCCACTCAGGATCATGCGGCCGTGGCCATGGCAGCTGCGGGAATTCCCGTTTTTGCCTGGAAAGGTGAGACGGAAGAGGAGTTCAACTGGTGTATTGAGCAGACCATCACTGGTTGGGGCCCAGAGGGCTATGATTTGATTTTGGATGATGGTGGGGATCTCACCAATATGATGCATGAGTCTCGTTTTTTGCCAATGATGAAAAAGATCATTGGGCTGTCCGAGGAGACCACCACGGGAGTTCACAACCTGGAGCGCCTGCACAAAGAAGGCAAGCTGCTGGTGCCCGCCATCAACGTCAATGACTCTGTGACAAAGTCCAAGTTTGACAACCTCTACGGCTGCAGAGAGTCCTTGGCCGATGGAATTAAGCGTGCCACTGACACTATGATTGCCGGAAAAGTTGTTGTGGTTGCCGGCTACGGTGATGTGGGCAAGGGCTGTGCTCAGAGCATGCGTTCTTATGGAGCCCGAGTGGTGGTGACAGAAGTCGATCCCATCTGCGCTTTGCAGGCGGCGATGGAGGGCTTTGAGGTTGTCACTATGGAGCAGGTGGCGGACAAGGCCGACATCTTTGTAACGGCCACAGGCTGTTGTGACATTATCACCGAGGCCCACTTTAGCAAGATGAAGGCGGGGGCCATTGTCTGCAACATCGGCCACTTTGATATTGAGATCGATATGGCCTGGTTGAACGCCAACACCGAGATGCGCGAGATCAAACCTCAGGTGGATATTCACCGCTTTAAAGATGGTCGGGAGATCATCGTGTTGGCCAAAGGGCGGCTGGTGAACTTGGGCTGCGCTCACGGCCACCCCTCTTTTGTGATGAGCAACTCCTTTACCAATCAGGTGATGGCGCAGATGGAATTATGGCAAAATCGCAGCCAGTATCAAGAGGTTAAGGTCTATCGTCTGCCTAAGCACTTGGATGAGAAGGTGGCAGCCCTTCACTTGGGTAAGCTCGGTGTGAACCTGACCCAGCTCAGCTCCAAGCAGGCCAGCTACCTCGGTTTAAACGCCAAAGGACCTTTCAAGCCTGAACACTATCGCTACTAAATAGTGATTGGCGCGAAACCGCCAAATACATCGTTGCTCGTCTCAAATCTCACTCCAACGTACCGCCAAGTACGCCTGCGTTCGATTTGAGCCGGGCGCCTTGTCTTTGGCGGTTATCGCCAATCACTTGCGCGCCAGCTACTACTAAACAGGTGCGACTCAGCGCCCGCCCTGGCGGGCGACAGATGAGGGCCTATTTGTTCACTTTGACGTGACTCAAATAGGTCTGCATTTCCGCCATAGACTCGCGGATGTCATCGAGGGCGCGGTGCTTGCCCTCTTTGTTGTGTTTGATATCGTAGAGGTTGTTGAAGACCAGCTTCCAAGAGGTCACATCGAGCATTCGGTAGTGCAGTCTGGCTGAGAATTTTTTAAAGTACTTGTCGATAAACAGTCTGTCCTGCCCAATGCTGTTGCCGGCCAGCACAGCCCTTTCTTTGCCAAAATGAATGTCCAGAAGCTCAATGAGGTCTCTTTCCACCTCATCGGGAGTCTTGCCCTTGGGGATCAGCTCCAGCAGTCCTGAGGCTCGGTGGTGCCTCTGGTTCCAATCATCCATTGCGTCCAGATACTTTTGCGGCTGCTTGACCACGGCCTGGTAGCTGTCTTTTTCATTGAACTGCATATCAGTGACGATGGCCGCCACTTCGATAACGACCTCTTTTTCCACGTCAAGGCCAGTCATCTCCATGTCTAACCAAAAAAGCCTATCGAGTTTTTGCTCGTCTTTTGTGCTCATGCTTTCAATTCAACAGAAAAAGTTATTGAACGCAAACAAAATGCCACCGCCTATCTCCACAGCTTGTTTTAGGAAAAGTAGGGGTCAAATCTTCTTCGGCGGCGAAGTTTGCGGTGCAAAAAGTAAAAGAAGATTCCGGTAAAGGCCCCGCCCAGGTGAGCTCCATGACCTATGGGCAGTCCCCCGCCACGGGCCTGAGCGCTCAGGCCCCAGAGGTCCAAGCCGATAAACATCAGGGCTCCAATCAAAGCAGGAATAGGAATAAGGCCAAAGAGTAGGATCTTTTCACGGGGAAAGAGAAGGGCAAAGTAGAGCAGGACTCCGGCAATGGCCCCAGAGGCTCCAAGGGCTTGAATTTCAGGATTGCCGATCAGGGTGTAGGAGACCACACAGTGAGCCAGAGAGCCCATGATTCCCGCGACCAAATAAAAGCGCAAAAAACTCATCGAGCCCATCACTCTCTCCATAAGAGTGCCAAAGCTATGCAGAACAAACATATTGATAAAAAAATGCAGCAGCAGATTGTGGCTAAAGACGGAGGTCAAAAGCCCCCAGGGCCTGCCCTGGGCCAAAAACTGCCAGCTGGTGGTGAAGTTCTCGTTCATCCACACAAAGCCTGGGTTCATGGGCGGTGGCATATAATACTGCCAGACCACAAAGACAAAGCTGTTGATCGCAATCAAAAAGGGGACCATCAAATAGTACTTGCGCCGCACAGGCTGCCAGCCATCCATATGGCTCAAATGGTAGTGGACCCCCGTCCTCTGAGCAACCCCTTCTTGGCACGGCAGTCGCATTTAAATTTAGCAGGGGAGTGTAGAGTCTCCTTCCTCTGCCTTAAAAGCTCTATCCGGATCTTTGGGGCAGGGAAATTGATCAAAGACTAGACACCTTACAGGCCCTCTGTGTCACCAGAGGGAGGGCGTGAAGAGGTGGGACAGGAGAGAGGGTCGTGAAAATACTTATTGCTCTTGCAACTGGATGGATCCTGAGTTTTGGGGCTGTGCCCGTGTCGGCTGAAGAGGAGCTCTCTGTGGAAGGGCCCAGTCTCAGTCAGGTGGTCATTCAGCTTCAGGAGGGAGGCTATAGGGTGCTACGCGCCCAGGAGATTTTGTCTTCTGATCTAGAAGGGCTTGGGCAGGTCATTGAGTACTATGTTCGCGTTCTAGAGCCCAATGAAATGCTAGTTTTGGATAGGGTTTGCCCTCCTGAGGCCTGTCCAGGCGTTTGGGGCTTGCAGGAAGAGTTTGAATCTCGCTGAACTTGCATTTGTTCCAAATTCTCTGCATAAACTCCCCTATAAGGGCCGCGACACAAGGGGGCCTGGGGAGTTGGATGAGGTGTCAGAAAAAAACAAGTCAGAAAAAAACAAGTCAGAGCAAAACAAGCCAGCTCAGTGGAACTTAGCCGGCCAAGTGGCTCTGGTCAGTGGAGCCTCCCAGGGCATTGGTCGGGCTGTGGCCCAAAAAATGGTCCGTGCTGGGGCTGAAGTTGTGCTTTTGTCGCGAAATTCCAGTGCCTTAGAGGAGTTGGCAAAGGAGTTAGCAAAGGAGCTGGCTCATGGCTCAGGGGGCCCTGCCTTGTTCAGTCCCCGCGTTTTTGCCCAGGACCTCAGTGACCTGGAGGGGCTCGAGCAGGGCCTTGAGGCTCTGATCAGTGAGCTCGGCAAACCCATTGGCATTTATGTGGCCAACAGCGGAGGCCCCCCATCAGGGCCTCTCACCGAGGCCCCAGCAGAGCACTTTGAACAGGCCTTAAGGAGTCATGTGCTGGCCCCTCAGCTGATTGTGCAGAAGTTGCTTCCGGGCATGAGGGCCCAGGGCTGGGGTCGGGTGATCAACGTGATCTCCACCTCGGTCAAAACTCCACTGCCCAATTTGGGGGTGAGCAACACCATAAGGGCCGCTGTGGCCTCTTGGGCCAAGACCTTGGCCGGCGAGCTGGGAGTTTATGGAATCACTGTCAACAATGTGCTGCCTGGTTATACGGCCACTGAGCGCCTGAGCTCGCTCATGCAGGCGGCAGCCCAAAGACAGGGGCTCACCACAGAGCAGGTGGAGCAGCAGTGGAAGAAGAATGTGCCCATGGGGCGCTTTGCCGAGCCAGAGGAAGTTGCCGAGGCCGTGGTGTTTTTAGCCTCTCAGGCCTCAGGTTATATAAATGGAATCAATTTACCTGTCGACGGGGGAAGGACTGCCTGCCTATGAAATTTGATATCTTTTTGTCCATCTGTCAGACGGAGGTGGATGGTCACCTGCCCTCTGAAAAAGTGATGTTACATAATTTTTTTGATCAGGTCCGGCTTGCAGATGATCTGGGCTTTGAGACGGCTTGGGTGGCAGAAACGCACCTGTCGACGGAGACGCAAAAAAAAACCTCTCAGCCGGTGATCCCCCACTTTTCAGGGGAGATCGGGCTCAACACCGACATTCTGCAGCTGGCTCACAAGGTCTTTGCCCAGACTCGCAGAATCCATGTGGGCTCAGCCATTCGCAACATTCTCTGCAATGGAGGGCCTATTGCTCACGCCGAGGCCATCCGCACTTTTTTAGCCCTGCACTCCTTGGATGAGAATGAGAGCCGAAGGCTCAACATCGGCTTTGCCTCTGGGCGCTTTGAGTTTTCCAATCGTCCCTATGGGATTTTCCCTCGCTCTGAGCTAGAGAGAGCCGCTTGGCCTGTGGTCAAAAACAAAGTGCTCCATGAAGCTGCGGAGATTTTTTTACGCCTGCTCAAGGCCGAGGAGGTCAGCTCCAAGGATTTAAAGCCCCAGACTTTGAGACCAGAGGACTTTCGCTCTCCCGAGCAATGGCAGGAGGCATTGAAAGCCGCAGGTCTCAGTGCCCAGACTCAGCAGATCGAACTCAGCCCTCGCTGGGAGTTTGAGGTGCTTTCAGTGATCCCTAAAGAAACTTCTTTAACTTTGCTGGACTTGACCTTGGGCAGTCACGACCCTGTTTTGCAGAAGGCCGTCAATCAGCACCTGCCCGTGGGGGTCTTTAACTTGTCCATCACCCCGCCTGAGGTCATCGAGCAGACCCACCGGCGAATGCAGGAGCACTACCACCCGGATGGAGGCCCCTGGCAGCGCCACTATATGCCCCGAACAGCGATGATTTTTTTAGAGGACAGCGTGGACCAAGCAAGGCATGCGGCCGAGAGGGCCTGGGAGAATTACTGGAAGGCCATGGAGGGGACTCTGGATCCGCAAAAGATCGCCCAGGCTGTGGGAAACAGTATTTATGGAGACGCTCAGGTGGTCACTGAGCAGATACTTGAAAAGTACCATCCCGACGACCGGCTGATGCTGTGGTTTGATTTTAACAACCATGACAACGAGGCCGTTAAAAAGAGCATGAGTCAGTTTTTTGAGAAGGTTGTGCCAGCACTTTAAGTGTTTTAGGAAGTGTTTGAGGCAGAGGAGGAGTTTGTCTGTGATGCAGCTAAAGAACCTTATCAACGGGGAGTTTGTGGCTCCACAAAGCGGGACTTACCTGGACAACTATGATCCGGCAAGGGCAGAGGTCTACAGCCAACTTCCCGACTCCAATGAGCTGGACGTGGTCCTGGCTGTTCAGGCCGCAAATAAGGCCTTTACCAAGTGGTCGGTCACCCCCGTGGAGGCCAGGGCGCAGATCCTTTATCGTATTGCCGACCTGATCGAGGAGAATTTAGAAAAGTTGGCTGAGGCCGAGAGCCGAGATGTGGGAAAACCCCTGGCTCTGGCAAGAAAAGTGGATATTCCGCGAGCGGCACAAAACTTTCGCTTTTTTGCCGGACAGATTCTCCACCACCAAGAGGCATCCACCTATGCCGAGGGCAAGGCCCTCAACTACAGCCTCAGGCAGCCGGTGGGGGTCGCAGGGCTGATCTCTCCCTGGAATTTGCCCCTGTACTTGCTCACCTGGAAGATTGCCCCCGCTCTGGCCTGCGGCAACACAGTGGTGTGCAAGCCCTCAGAGGTCACCCCCATGACAGCCTTTTTGCTTGGAGAAATCCTGCAGCAGGCAAATCTGCCCCCTGGAGTTTGTAACATAATCTTTGGCCGCGGAGAGGTGGCCGGACGCACTTTGGTGGAGCATCCGGCCGTGCCTTTGATTTCCTTTACTGGAGGCACAGACACAGGAGCTAAGATCGCCTTGGCTGCAGCCCCCCAGTTTAAAAAACTCAGCCTGGAGCTTGGGGGCAAAAACGCCAACATTGTCCTCAAGGACGCCGATCTAAAAAAAGCCGTCCAGACCTCTCTGCGCTCAAGTTTTCTCAATCAGGGGCAGATCTGCCTGTGTGGCTCACGCATTTATGTTCAGCAGGACGTCTATGATGCCTTTATGGACCAGTTTGTCTCGGAGACAGAGAAGCTCGTGGTGGGCGACCCCAAGGATGAAAAGAGCTTTATGGGGCCCCTGGTGAGTGCAGCTCACCTGGAGAAGGTGCAGCAGGCCATCTCCCAGGCTCAGCAGGAGGGTGGAAAGATCCTGACGGGTGGCCAGGCTCCAGAGGGTCTGCCCGAGGAGCTTAAGTCCGGCTATTTTTTGCGCCCCACGGTGATTGCCGACCTCAGCCAGTGCTCCACTCTGCATCAGGAGGAGATCTTTGGCCCTGTGGTGACGGTACAGCCCTTTAAGTACGCCCACGAGGCGGTCAAGGCCGCCAACACCTCAAGTTATGGACTGGCCGCAAGCCTGTGGACCCAGAACCTGACCCAGGCCCATAAGCTGGCAAGTCAAATCCAAGCCGGAACGGTGTGGGTGAACACCTGGATGAATCGTGACCTGCGCATGCCCTTTGGGGGGATGAAGTCCTCAGGTCTTGGCAGAGAGGGGGGAGAACACTCCATTGACTTCTTCACCGAGCAAAAGACCGTCTGTGTGGGCTTGGAGTAAAGAGGCGAGTGCCTCTTGCGAGAAGCCGACTTTGCGAGTATAAGGCCAAAGTGATGAACTTAAAGATGGACTTCAGAGGAGGATCTGGACAACCGGCGGCCGCAGTGGTGCCTGAGTGGCTCTTTCGGCAGGGGCTTGAAACCTCCGCGCGCCCGAAGTGGCTGACTTGGCTGATGGCAT
>SKYF01000026.1 GCA_007128005.1 Bdellovibrionales bacterium | reverse complement strand
CTCCTCTGACATAAATTATTTACACTATCTAACAAGTATTTGAGTCATTTTTTAAAGATCTCGGCGATCCGACCTAAATCCATTTACTTAAAACATAGCCTAAGGAGGAAAAGTGGCAGGATATACTATCTCCCACTGCCCCCCTCTTTCGATCTGTAGTGTTCCAACAAAACATTTATCTCGGAGCCGAGAAGGATAGCCAGCCCAACAATGTAGAGCCAGAGCATCAGGATGATCACGGCACCGATGCTGCCGTAGGCGGCACTGTAGTTGGCAAAGTTGTCGGTGTAGGTAGCGAAGCCAAGAGACGCGACGATCAGGACAACAAGCCCGCAGACACTTCCAGGCGTGACCAGAGCGAACCTCTTCTCAACATTGGGCGCGTAGCGGTAGATTATGCCAAAGCCAAGCAGAAGTGCCAAGACGATCACCGTCCATCTAAAGACGGCAAAGAGGTTGATAAGGGCGCCGGAGAGGTCGAAGCGAGCGGCGAACCAGGCCTGGATGAGGCCGCCGAAAACGACGAGGGAAAAAGCACCGATCACTAGGAAAATGAAGAGTAGGCTTAGCACCAAGGCTGTGGCACGACCACGCACAAAACTGCGCGCCTCCTCAACGTCGTGGGTGACGTTGAGTTGGCGCATAATGGAGTACATCCCCGTCGATACCGCCCATATCGTCCCAAGGATGCCAAAGGAGAGAAGTCCCCCGCGATGCTCGCTGGTGACCTCTCGCACCACCCCGGCGACAAGATCAAAGACCTCAGTCGGCAGAGCCTGGCCAAGCAAATTCATAAGCGCCTTGTCCATATGATCGGTGGGTAGATAGGGGGTGATGGCCATCACCAAGATGATTGCTGGAAAAATTGCCAGGGTCAGATAGAAGCCGAGGGCCGCAGCACCGCTGTAAACATTGTCGTCGTTGATTTTCTGATTGAGATCCTTCAGAAACTGTTGAATTGAAACACCGGAAACCATGGTAGCTCCTTTTTCAGGCCAGCTGAGATCCGTGTCCAGTCCCACTCGCCTAAGCGGTCAAATGTTCACCTTTTCTACACATATAATCCTATAGGCAAAAACCAAAAGCCCAATTCTCCTCACCACTGACCAAGTCAACTGGGGGAGCCGCCCTTAGATAGAGCTTGAATAATTTGATCCAATTTTCCCAGAAATTGAGAGCGCGCCCTCTTATCCATGGGAGCCGGGCCACCGCGTATTTCGCCCATTTGCCTAAGGTTCTGCATGAGCTCACGATGGGCCACGGACATTCCTATATTGTCTTCGGTAAATTCGTAGCCCTGAGGGCTCAATACCCGCACTTTCTTTTTCACGCAACGATCGGCAAGGAGAATGTCAGAGGTGATGACAATATCTTGATCTCCTGCCTTTTCAACAACCCAGTCATCGGCCGCATCAAAACCCTTTGAAACCGCAACCATCTCCACAAGCGGATCAAAGGGGACCTTTAGGTTCTTGTTGGCGACCACATAGACTTTTATTTTGTAGCGGGCGGCAACCTTATAGACTTCCTCTTTCACTGGGCAGCCATCGGCGTCGATGTAAATTTGAATCATACCGAGTGAGGCTCCATTGATGATTTTGGTCGCAAACCTACCAGCCTGAGTTGCCCTGAGCGACTGGGCTCCCCTGCCTCCGGGCCTTGTATCTGTCCCGAATGTTTGGGCGATCGTCGTTATGTCGACGGGGACTGGGCTCCTTCCTGCGGCTGTGGGCCGCTTTATGGCGGCCACGGCCAGCCCCCCCGGCTTCGCGGCGGCGACTCTGCTGGCTGGGAAGAGCATTGCCACGAGAATCTGTCATGACAGGAGCCTGTAAGGGCTTTGATTTTTCCTGGTTTACAAAGGTCTCTGGACTGAGAAGGCACAAAAAGCGGCCCACAATCTCCTCCGAGGACATAGCCTCAAGAGCCGTCTTCCACTCAGGACTCAACAGCTCGGCCGCCCGTTGAAAGGTCTTTTGCTCCTGAAAAGCTGTGAGCATTTTTTCAACCTTCCTCATGCCCACTTCCCGGCGCGAAGGAATGCGGCCTGCTTTCATCCGGGATCGGGTGATTTTTTCTATCTTTCCAATCAGGGGGCGCTGGCTCGGAGTCACCAGACTGATGGCCAAGCCCGATTTTCCGGAGCGAGCTGTGCGTCCAATGCGGTGAACATAGGCATCCAACTCGCGAGGGAGGGAGTAGTTCACCACATGGGTGATGTCTTTCACATCCAAGCCACGGGAAGCCACATCTGTGCAGACAAGAATGGATACCTTTTTGTCACGAAAAGCCTGCATGCTCCGCTCTCGCTCGCTCTGAGTCTTTTCTCCATGCAGAGAGTCCACCTGGTAGCCCCGGCGGGAAAGGTATTGGCTGAGATCCATCACCAAAGATTTGGTCTGGCAAAACACCACCCCATAAAACTCATCAGCGGCCTCAATAATTTTACATAGCACTTCAGGCTTATCCGATTCACGGGAAGGATAGTAAAACTGCTCCACCCCGGCCGAGAGAACCTCGGTGCGATTGACCTGAACAAACTGCGGATGACTCAAATAGGTGTCCGCCACCCGGCGCACCTCTCTCTCCATGGTGGCCGAGAACAACCAGATCTTGCTGTTGTCCCGATCGGTGGCCTGGAGAATGGCTTCAAGCTCCTCCTTAAAGCCCATGGAAACCATTTTATCGGCCTCATCAAGAACCACGATTTTAACACCCTTGATTTTCAGAGTTTCGCGTTTGATGTGGTCCACCATGCGGCCCGGTGTGCCCACCACAATTTGATGGCCTGACCTGAGACCATAAATTTGATCGCTGTAGCCTGCCCCCCCGTAGATGGGCAGAGCCTTAATGTTTTTATATCTCCCCAACAGATTGATCTGTCCTGTCACCTGAAGAGCCAGCTCGCGAGTGGGGCACAGAATTAGGGCCTGAACCTGTTTAAGGGCTGGGTCAATTTTTTCAAGGAGAGGAATTCCAAAGGCCGCCGTCTTGCCTGTGCCCGTGGCGGCGAGGCCAATAAAATCAGTGGCTTCAGCTGTTAAGATGGGCAGGGCCTGGGCTTGGATGGCACTGGGGGTCTGAAAACCCATTTCGGCGATGGCTCGGCTGAGCTCCGGGGACAAATTGAGGTCATTGAAAGACTGCACTTATAATTTTTCCGTTCTG
>SKYF01000033.1 GCA_007128005.1 Bdellovibrionales bacterium | reverse complement strand
TCGATGGTGTATCCACGATAGCAAAGGGTGGCATCAACAATGGATGAAATTCCAGTGGTGCAAGCGACCACACCCTCTAAGCCCTTATCCACAGCCCCAGTGTAAACCTCTGCCATCGTTCAGCCTCCTTTTTTTATGCCCAGATCCTAAACCGAATCTGTCCTTGGGGGTAGTCTTTGTGCTCCTTCACAAAAGACACGCCGCAAAATTTTCCCGGTCAACCCTCGCGGCTGGGTTTGGCAAGTTTAATCACTCTGTCCTTCACCTCTAAGACAAGAACTGTGAGGTCTCGAGACAATTCCTGACCTTGCTGGAACTGCTGTACAGAGTAAAGAATGTGGTTGCGCAGCTCGTGAACACCAGCTAGCGACTCACCTCCAGTGACTTCGCGGAGAGACTTTAATAGCCTCTCCAGACCAAAGTCTTCTCCCTCTGGATTTTTCGCCTCAAGCACTCCTCGAGTGCACAGCACCAAACGGTCTTTGGGATTTAAAGACACCACTTCACTGTTGAGAGACTGGGAAAAACCTGGAACGATGGGGCCGGCACAGGCCTTCAGCACCTGCACATCTCCATTTTGTGCCAACTGGAGCAGGCTTGCCCCCTCCCCGACTCGACAGTAGCTCATGTCATAGCTGCGCCGGTCCACCACAGCATAAAACACGTCGGCCTTCGAGGTCTCTGTGAGCCCTGGATTGAGCTCGGCAATCATCTGACTTAAGACTTTGTCGGGTTTGGCCCCCTGACGGGCCTCCAGACGTCCGGTCAACTTTAATAAGACGGACAGGAACAGGGCCGACATGGAGTGCCCAGAAGAACTCGCCACCAAAACCCCAAAGCGGAATTTGTCGTTGTGTTCAAAAATATCAAAGTAGTCTCCCCCAGAGATCAAGCTGGGCACGAATTTGCTACTGAGCTCAAAACCAGGAATGTGCGGCAGTTCAGTGGGAACCAGAGTCTTTTGAATGGCCTGAGCCACCCTGAGCTCCTGCTGCAGCTGACGGATCAAGTCCTCTAGACGCAAATTGGCCTGATTCAGCTGGAGACGAAAATAAGCCAGATCCTTTTCCCGATCGGCCAACTCACTCCTCAGCTGGGCAACGAGCCCCTCCAAATGTTCCTTCTCCTCCGCCAAGATGCCCCCCTTCAACTATCCTCTGGTGGACAGGAGCAATGGGTCAAGACCAGGCTTCAAATGAACTCGACCTTATTTTTGTTACGCGTCGCATAACTTAACCTTTCTTTCACGTTGAAAAGATTACAGCACTGGCCTAACTCATAGATATGGTGTTTGAAAGTCGAGTGACCTGGCAAAAACTGGAGCTTGAGTTAGATCTGTTGAGTTCAGAGGATCCCCACTCTCTTATTCCCATTTTAGTGGGCTTGAACTCCGTGCTCTGGCCGGAAGACTGTTGTGCACGAGAAGTCACCCGAGAGTTCAACTTTATGGCCTTTGAGCTAGCCAGTGTCTGCGAGGGACTCTCCGAAAAGGAGCGTTTTGACCAACTCAATCACTTCTTTTTTGAGGAATGGGCTTTTCGAGCCCTGGGCTTAGACTCTGCACACTACGATGAAGATGATCTGCTACCCTCTAGCATTGTGGATCGCCGTCAAGGGGCTCCCATTCCTATTGGTCTACTTTACCTTCACTTCGCCTCTCATATTGACTTGCCCATCAGCCTTGTTCAGGCTCAACCCCAATGTCTGTTGAAGTGGGTCAGAGGAGGAAAGTCTCACTACATTGACCTCATGCAAAATGGTCAGGTCTTAAGTGACCATGAGCTGTGCAACTGGCTCAATCGCTTTTGGGGAGCTCAGCCTCCCCGATCAAAAGACCTGGAGCCCCTCTCAGGCAAACAGATTTTGAATCTCTATATTAAGGAATTGGATCGCTACTACGAAGCCCATCAACTGTGGAATCAACAGCACACTCTCCTCAATGTCTTGCTCAGATTAGACCCAAACCACAGCCCCACCCTTTGCCGTCGCGGCCTCTTGCTAAAAAAACTGGGCTACGCCAAAGAGGCTCTGAGTGACTTCAAGCAATACCTATCTTTTGTGGAGCTTCACCAAGCTCCCAGTGAAGTCCAATTGGCCATCTATGAACTCGAAAGCCTCACTGACGAGAGCATTCCTCCGCATATTGATCTGCTCCACTAGCCCACACTCCAACTCAGGCCTTTAACTTATTCCTTACATCATCCACGATGGCAATAAAGGCTGGAAACACCAGCAGAGTTAACATTGAGCCAAAAAACAACCCGTAGCCAAGAGCAATGGCTATGGGCACCACAAACTTATCCAGGCCTCCAATTCCGTGGGCCGTGGGAAGCAAGCCAGCCACCGTGGTGAGAGTGGTTAAAAAAATCGGTCTCAAGCGAATGCCAGCCGCATGTTCAATGCTCTCAAATCTATCCATACCCTTGGCTCTGGCCTGATTTACAAAATCGATATACAAAATGGCATTGTTCACAATGACTCCTGAAAGGGCGATCACTCCGAGCATTGCCAAAAAGCTAATCGGCATCTGAAATACAATCAGCGTCCAAGCCACTGACACCAAGCCCAAGGGCACAGTCAAAAGAACCAGAAAGGGCTGAAAAATATTGTTAAAAATCAGCACCAATATAAAAAATATCCCCATAAAAGCCAAAATAAAGGCTCTTCCCAAAGACTCCAAGCTCTCCTGTGTGTCCTCGTCCTCTCCCCCAAAAACCACATTGACTTGTGGGTGATCTTTAAGAATTTCAGGAAGTCTCTGTCTAATCTCTCGATTGAGTGCTCGAGCGCTGACTACGGACACATCCACGTCCCCGGTGATACGCACTTCGCGTTGATTGTTTTCATGCTCAATGGCTGCCACACCCACTGTCTCTTCCACCCTCACAATCCGCATAAGAGGAATTAGAGCCCCCCTGTTGTTGGGAATATAGATTTTGTTGAGGGACTCCGTGGTGGCACGATACTCTGCTGGGAACTGCACCCGCACCTCGACCTCATCATCTAGCTCCACGATAGATGTGGCCACAAGCCCATCAAAGGCCCCACGAACTGTGTTCCCTACCTGGGAGACACTCAACCCCGCCGCTCGCGCTTCGGCTTGATCGACCTTCAGATGAAGTTCTGCCTTACCTGGAGAATAGGACTCACTTAAGTCCTGCACCCCCGGCATGACTTCAAGGACCTGTCTCAGATCAGCCACTGCCGGCAAAATCTGCTCAAACTCCCTACCCTGGACCCCAATACTGATAGGCTTACCCACCGGGGGGCCTGGCCGGACTGGCTCAAAAGTCACCCTATCAAAGCCAGGCACATCTGAAAGCTGACTTCTCATCGCCTCTATGATCTGTGCAGCCGTGCGCCTACGCTGACTCTCGGGCGTCAAATAGACCGCCACTTGCACATACTCACCACCCCGCTTGGTGTTGGGATCATGAACCTCCTGCTGGACTATCCCCACGGTTGTCACAAAGTCTTGAAGCTCATTTTTGGGGAGGGCTGCGATTTTTGCTTCCAGAACCCTTGCTATCTCTGACGTGTACTCAAGACTTGATCCTGGTGGAGACTCCCCTCGCACAAAAAAAGCCTCAATGCCCTCTGGGGGAAACAACACTATATCCAATCTCTTTTTCCCGACCAGAGCTGTAAAGCCCATAAATAAAATTAGAGCCAACGCCACCAAATAGCGCATCGACACCACCCCGCGCACCAAGCGGACGTAGGCGGGAACTGCTGTGGTCTCCCAAAACCGCTGAAACAGCTGTGTGGGTGTGGAGAAACCTTTTTGTTGAACTCCTTCGTCTGAGGAGGAGTCTTGTGAAGCCTTCCTCTTTGGAACTCTCACATAAAAGGCCATGTGTTGGGGCAGGATCAGTAACGATTCAAACAGGCTCAAAATGAGGGCCACAATCACGGCCATCGGGATTTGCTGGATGAACTTACCAAACACGCCAGACATAAGGAGCATGGGGAAAAAGGCCATCATGGTGGTGCTCACCGAAGCTGTGATCGCCGGCCAAATCTCGACCGCCCCGTCTATTGCAGCTTGAAGAGGCCGATCTGGCTTCTCCTCCATATGTCGGTAGATATTGTCCGTCACAACAACTGCATCGTCTACTAACATACCTGCCACTAAAATTAACCCCATCAGAGAAATCAAATTAATGCTTTGATCTAAACTGTAGAGAGTCAAAACAGCCCCTGCAAAGGCAATAGTAATTCCCAGTGCCACAACTACTGATATCCGCCAGGGTAAAAACAAGCTCAGCAGCAAAATCACTAGGGTGAGACCCACGATCATGTTGTTGGTCAACACAGAGACTCTGCGGACGATGAACTCAGAAAAGTCATTGATAAAGGCGTACTGAACCATCTCCTGGCCGCGCAAAAATTCTTCAGCTGCCTGCCTGACATCCTCGACCGTGGTGATGGCATCAGCCCTTTCCTTTTTAAGCACTGTCAGGCTCAAGGAGGGACTGCCGTTGACTCGGGTCAAAACAGTTGGTCTTTCTAGCTCAAAAAAGATTTCTGCCACATCGCTCACCCGTATGGGTTCTCCCAATTCATTGGATCGGATCACGGTATTGGCCACATCTTCGAGTCCCTTAAAATCACCTACAGTGCGTACAACCTTCTGAACAAAGGGGACTGGACTGTCGGCTCTGAGTGACTTGGCTATTTTCTCAGACAAGGGCTCGGTGGTCCCAGCTGGGATAGAAAGATTCTGCAATCTCAAAGCCTGAACAATCTCATCCAGACTGATCCGCTGGCGCGCCAAAAGCTCTGGATTGGCTTCAACACGGATTTCTAAATCGCGTAGCCCCCGGATAACCACACGAGCCACTCCAGAGACTCGCTCCAGGTCCGTCTGCAAGTCCTTGGCCACTCGTCTCAACTCCATCTCCGACATGGCAGGGGATGCGGCCCCAATGGCCACCTCAATGATGGGTGACTGCTTGCTCTGCAAAGCTGTCACGGTGGGCCGCCGCACCTCTGCCGGAAAGCTGATCCGATCAATAACCTCATTGATTTGGTCCTTTGCCAGAGTCTCTGTGGTCTGGTCGGGATCAAGGATCACCACCACATTGCTAAAACCCTCAATACTTATCGAGCGCAGACGCTTAATGCCGTCCACCTCACGCAGGCCCTGCTCAATGGGGTTGGTGATAATTTTCTCTATCTCTTCTGTCGAGGCGCCGGCGTAAGTGGTTTGTACGGTGATAATATCAAAGTTGATATTGGGAAATACCTCACGGCGGATCAAGAGAATGGCCGCAAATCCCACCACCAGAAAAAACACTGTCATCAAATTGCCCAAGGTCTTGTGACGAGCAAAAAAATCAATCAGCTGGCTCATAGCACTCCCTGAAGTCCCCCCTGTTTGAGGGCCTGTGTCTGGTCTTGAACAATTGTCTCCAAACGGACATTCACCTGGCCGGCCAAAGCCAAAACTCTCCACGAGGCCTGGCGGACCTCAACTTCAAAAGTGCTCATGTTGAGCTCTGCCTGAGTCAAATCATCAGCCGCTTGAATCAGACTGAATACTGTGGTTCGGCCCAGCTGAAAACGACGGTCCTCCTGCTGAACTCTGCGACGCTGAAAATCAAGGGCTCTTTCCAAATTCAATCGGTCCTGAGCCAAGCGAGCCAAATTGGCACACTCATTGGTCCAGCTGACTTGGTCCTGGGTCTGCTGCTGACTGAACAGAGCCTCGCTGCGAATTTGCTGAGACAGGGCCTGGGCTAACTGCATCTTCTCCAGAGAAAAATCAAAGGGAATAACCAACTGGATTCCCAAACTCCACCCCCTATGATCTCCTTGACCAAGAGAGTTGAGACTTTGACTGCGCTCAGATTCAATAGCATTGATAAAATAACGGCCTTGGAGCTCCAGTTTGGGCTGAAGCTCATGCTGAGCTCTATCCACTTCAAGTTGAGCACTCTCTTGAAGGAGGTTCTGGTAGCGCAAGGCCAAGCTCTTTCTGCTCACCTCTTCACGCTCCCGATTGGCACACAACTTCTTGGCCGGCTCTACGACTTCATCAAGTCTCAAGGGAATTTCCAGAAGGGGGGTACTTTGCCACTGCTGAGGCAGTCTCAGTGAAAAAATTAGGTCCCTCCACCGGTCCCCAAGAACCTGGAGAGCCTGACGGCTTTGATTTTCATTGAGTAGAACTGCCGCTTCAACTTGAAAGAAGTCAGCCTCTTCCACAGTCCCACGATTGAGGCCCACCTGAACTGTTCTTCTCAATCGAATCCTGCGTTGCAAGCTTTCTTGGGCGGCTTGGGCCTGACGCTGAGCCAACCAGGTGGAGTAAAAAACTCCGGCCATAGACTGAGCCCATTCTTCCAAGGCCTCCTCGAGTTGGAGAGCATTGGCTCGCACCTGAAGTCCCGCGCTCTGCAACTGTCGTCGGGTCGAGTATCCAAGCCGATTGGCCCCCAAACTCTGCGTCACAGATAGGCTCGCCTTGGACTCATAATAGGGTGGAATGGTAAAGGGTGAGGAGGCAGCAAATCCTATATCACTGTAGCCCTGAGAGACCTCAAAGCCCAGCTCGGATCCCCAAGTTGTGGCCTTGAATAGTCCTGCAGAAAACTGATTGGTCTCATTGCGACTTGGGCTAAAGGGGTTTGCCGGTTGAGTGCGATCACTGAGCCTTTGAGCCCCCAAAATCGCCCTGGGCTCCAATGAAGCTCCTGCCTGAAGCAGCGGGAGGTGAATAACCTTTTCCCCTGCTCGAATGGCCTTTATAGAATCTGAACGCTCTGCTGCCAAAGCTAAAACCAATTCCAAACTCAGAGCCCTATCGGGCAGCTGGGCAATCACTTTCAGGGCCTCAGCCTGAACCTCACTCTGACTTTGAGCCACCGCGGGCGACATTGCCCCACCCACTAGCAAGATCACACTTAAAACAAATAAATTAAAACTACTAATCTTAGTTAAGAAAAAGTAAACTTGGGCTTCTGTAATCTTCCTCATCATTACAAAAGTTTGCCAACTCAAACAGAAAGAGTCATCTGTTTAGATAAACATCGTAGCGAATGCTTCGTCCCTCAAGACTATATGCCAGACTAGATTTTATCAGGGGAGATTTTCTCGGTCGCTTAACGACAACTCTTGGGGCCTGCTCGCAAGCCTTGGTAAGAAGCTCCTGAGTCTGTATGTCGAAACTTTCAGGGTCCTGCAGCAAGAGATCCTGAAACACCTGCATCTCCTTGCGACTCAGTGCAGATTTGTCAGACTTTGGAAACATCGGGTCCAGAAGGATCACATCAAAAGCTCTTTGATCTGTACCTCGAGGCAAAGACTCAAGGTATTTCACACTGTCCCCATAAATAAACTCAAGATTCACCTGATTCACGAGCTCCTGGGACCTCTTGACCCCATCTTCTAGCATCGCAAAGAGCAGAGGGGAGCGCTCCACCGCTGTGACTTTGATTTGGGGATGAATCCAGGCCATGATCCAAGCGTCCTGCCCTAAGCCTGCAGTGGCATCTAGGATCCGCAAAGGCCCCTGACCCAAAGCCTCACGCTCCCGCCAGTTGATCTTGTGAACTCCCAGGGCTTTGGTAAACAACTGGTTCCTCCCCACTCCCAGGCGCCTACGGTGCTCCAGACGAGGGGCACTAAAGTCCACATAGACCGCTCCAGCTTGTCGACTTCCGGACTGGGGAGAATACAACCTCTGAAGCCGCAAAGGCCCCTCATCCACCCAGGCGACCAAGGCCTCCTCAGGCACATCACCAAGATCTTTAACCAAAGGCCAGTGGATCTCCCGGGCCAGTCGCTTTGCCCGATCGATTGCAAAAGGATCCTCTTGAGAAACAAGGACAAAGCCAACCATCACATTAGAGCCACAAGAGCCACCCCAACTCCCACAGAAAAATGCATCAACAAAGCCCAAGCCCTCAAGGGACGTAGACTTGAAGAGAGAGAAGAGCGGCTTTGCACTAAAAGTTGAAGCAATTTTAATCCCACAAATAGAACCAAAGCTCCCAGCACCAAGCCCAATCGAAATTCCCCCAATGCCCAGAACACAAAGGCAAAAAACACCGGGAGCAGAGCGATCTCCACAGACAGAAGGCGATGACTGAGGTCAAAGCCAAGACGCCCCAACAGGGACTTCTCAGAAAGCAAAGCTCCGAGACTGCGCAGATGAAAACTCAATAGAGCTAAGACCCCAAAGCCCAAGCCCAAAGCCCCGATTTCCGGACTGCAACTGCCCAACCAAAACATCATACTTCCGCAGGTTAAAAGAGGACCTAGACTGAGCAGGATCAACAGCTCTGTCAGAGCCCACCTTCTGAGTTTGCGCGGAGACCAAGCCAAAATGAGCACCGCAAAGGCCGCCCCGAACACCAGCACCCAAAGCTCCAGTGAGGCCCGACTCCACAGTAAGATCCCCGTACCTAAAAGACCTCCCGTGACAAGAGCCGCCCAGCCCCAAAGTCTGACCTGCCAGGCTCTCAGCCAACCCCTTTGAATCACCTGAGAGCCGCGTCGTGAAGAGAGTCGGTCCACACCCCGCATATGATCCCAATAGTCATTGAGCAGAAAAACCCCCATATGAAGTAGAAACAAATTGCCTAGCACTAAAAACAAATCCTGCGCCTTGAACTCATAGCCTCCCGCCCACAGCCATACCCACACCGCCACAACAGGAGTCCAAGACAAAGTGAGCAGCGGAAGCCTTAAGGCCCAAAATAGCACCTTCCACATTGAAGGGCGTCCAATCTCATCTGCCTTGACCAGTTGAAAAGTGATCCGCTCCTGGGGGCTGCCTACAGCAAAGCTTTTGACCGGAAGTGCAAAGCGTTCTGAGGGCTCCTGTCCATGGGGAATGCTTTGTCCCAACAGACAGTCCCGGCACTTTACCTCACTTCTTAAAAGAGTGACAAACTCCGTAGGCATTTTCAAACTCTCTGGCTCATGAGCCTCGCCAATATAAGGGCCCAGGAAGCTTCTTTAAGGTCTCCAACAAGGACAACTCACCTTTGCCCAGCATCTCTTTTAGGGAGTCTGCATGGTGCAAGTAAAGGTCGATAAACTGCTGATTAATTTTATCAAAATCCTCCAGTCGCTGCTGAAAGCGCTCTGGCCCTACCAGAGCTTGGACCTCATCCAAACTCTGGCAGCCTTTGAGCTGAGCCCGTTGGCTTGAAGACAGCTCATGGGCCAGGAAGGCCCCAAAGGAATTTAAGTAGCCGGACTTGAGATCGCCCAGAATGGCTTTGCCCTCATGGTTTCGCACGTCAAAGTCCAAGAGATCATCACTGCGTTGAAACAACAGGCCCAAAATGCTCCCCATTTCATCCAATAGTTCATGCAAGGCCTTGTCATAGTTTTCCTGGGCTAAAAAGGGTGCGCGCAAGCACCATTTGAACAGAGAGGCTGTCTTTAGGTTATGCACCTGATCCAATTGACCCAAGCCCACATTCCAGTCATCAATCAGGGTGTCTTGGATCCACTCACCTTCCAGAAGATCCGAAATGATCTCCGCCGTGTATTGGATCAAGGAAAGGTTGCCGTAGCGAGAGAGATTCACCATCACCCGAGCTAAAAGGTAATCTCCGGCGAGTACGGCGTACTCTGGTGAGTATTTGAGCCAGGCTGTCGGTTTATTTCGCCTCAAAGCCGAGCGATCGACTAAGTCATCATGAAGCAAAGAGGCATTGTGAATAAACTCAATGGTCTGAGCCAATAAATGGACTTGATCAGACCTGAGCCCCAGGGGGCTAGAGATCATCTGAATCAGACGAGAGCGAAAGCCCTTCCCTGAAGAAAAAAGCTCATCATAAAGGGAGTTCAGTTTGGGCAAATAAGATGGAAAGTCCCGCGCACTGAAAACCTTCAGATCGCTCAGCTGAAATGGCTTAGCTGTCGGGGGCTTTGCCGGAAAGGGGCGTTCGGGTGCATCCATAGGACTTTGAACCATCCAATTGCTTGACTCCTCAAGTCAAGAGCTTCTTTCCATGACAGATCAGGTTATACAGCTCTGGTGAACACAAAGTCCGAAAAACCGCAAGGAGACAGGCCCTTTTCTTGGGAGCAATAGATCTACTCGCTGTTTTTAAGCCTTGGGAGCAGACTTGAAAACAGGCTATCCCAAAAAAAATGGGGCTTATTTCAAAGTTTGGCTTCTTTTCTGTATCAGAAATGTGGTAGCTCGCAAATAAAAATAAGGAGACCCTGAAATAATGCGGTGCTGAAGGCGGAAAGGAGTTTAGATTTTCTCTCCAGCATGAGAGTCGGCGAGCCTCGGGACCAGCGGTGAATTTTATGGATGAGACGTATATTGCGAGCTGCCAGGTTTAAATGCGAAGGCCAGAAGTCCCGGCGGGAACGCTCCTGAGTGCAGAGATGAGAGCTGCAACTATCGACCAAGAATGAAAGTGATAAGTCCTGCAATTTTATCAGTCGAGCTGAAGTAGTTCTTGGGGGCATTTTTTTGAGTTTGGCAACTCATAGCGAGTAGTTCTATTTTTTCTGGGGAATTCCATACCTGCACCGCCACTTCCTAGCCCCCTGTCGCAAATGCTGGTAGAGAGAGCCCCCGCTGGCCTTGTCCTCCCAAACTTGTTTGTCGGTTAAAAACACCTCATTTGGTCTTCGTTGGCTTGGAACTCGCCCCAAGATACACCGTCAATAATCGCGTTTATCAAAAACCGAGCACCTTGATTGTCGCTGGGATTTAGCCAAACCATTTTTGAGAAAATGGTGAATGCCTCCGTGGGTCTATTTTGGCGATAAAAACAGAGCCCCAGTCCGTGTAGGCAGCGAAAGAAGGGCCTGTTGTCGATAAACCCCCATGGAAATACGTCATTTGCGTTGTCTCCAATCGATTTGAGCCCAATAGCCACTCCTGTTTTATAGTAATTTTTTGCGGTATTCAGTTCATGAGGATTGCCATATTCAAAGTACCAGGTGCCGAGGTGAGCATAAGCATCCAAACATCTCTGATCTTGTTGAATAAGAGACTTCATATGCTTAACTGCTCCATACCAATCCCCAGTATCCATCATGTCAATGCCCACACCGATGGGGCAATCGGGCGCATGCGGGTCATCGCCTGGAAGAATGTTTTCCATCTCCCAAGCGCACCGCTTTCCTGAGGCTAAGATTTGATCAAAGGGAGATTGCAAGTCCTCACCAGTATGGCCTTGATATTGAAGCTCATCCGCTGGGTCCCAATGGTCAGAGTGTTTAATTTTTAATATTCCAACGGTTTCAATAAAATCTGCCGCCTTTGTTCCTTTTCGAAACTTTGCAAGGTTTGAAATGTTGGGATTGGAATGACAGATATCGGGTCGACCTCCAAATATTTTTGGTGGTCTCAACTCCCGAGTGCCCTCGATGAGTCGGGCAACATCTGAGTTGCAAACAGTGCAAACCCCTCGGAGGATTAAGTCTCCACCTTCAATGCTCATAGAAACATGGCCGATGCCGCTACCTTTTTTACAGCTACCACACCAAACATTGTTAAGAATCTTAATGCGCTTGTCCTTTGGTACAAGGTTCCAAAATTTCTTTGCCTCAGTTGTTTGATGCATTTTCTAAACTCTTTCCATATATTCTTTCATGACAGACAATATCATCTTTCTGTTTGAGGGGCAATGAAAGTATGCCCTTGCTACAGGCCTTAGGGTCCCACGGAGCCTACAAATCCTATAAGCCCTGGATAGGAGAGGGCTTGATTGCTGTCGTTTGGGATGGGCTCGTATTGATGGCAGGTGGACTGGGTTATAGGCTTTAAATGTGACAAGTATGATAAAGGTGTTTCTTGTGACTCTGTTTCTATTTTTTTTCTTCATCTTCCTTTGGAGCAGGTTGGGGAGCGGTCCTCTGATGGCGGCGGAATAGGATAGGAGATTC
>SKYF01000099.1 GCA_007128005.1 Bdellovibrionales bacterium | reverse complement strand
TCCAGATCAATAAAGCGCAGGGCAAAGGTTTCATCCTCGGCATTGAAGCTGTTTTTTTCCACATAAACCAGAAAGGGGCCCCAAAAGCCGGCCGCAATGACGGGCCTGAGAAAACGGTGCAAACTCACACCTTGGCTGGTGTGGAGTTCAAAAATAAGATTCTTCCCATGGGTGTCAAAATAAAATCCCGAAGCTGAGCTAAAGCCCAAGCCGGCCGAGCCATAGTTGTCCTTGAGGCGAATGATCTCCTGGGCCCGCTCAGAGCCGGGATCTTTAATGTGGAGCTCTAAATTGCGCAACTTCACTCTTCGCGCTCTGGGATCGGCCACAAAGTGTTCGATATTCTCTTTGCCGATCTCCAGCCAGTCGGCCACTCGGTCATTGGTCAGAGCCCCGCGAATGATGGCCTCCACATCCTTTTCCGGATCCAGATTCAGCTCCTGGGCAGCCCGACGCAAAGCCATGCGTCCGATGTAGTCAAGAGCTCTGCTGCGGTCTTTTTGAACTTGTTCTAAGAGAAACTCTACTTCTTGAGCTCTCCGATCCTGAAAGTCCACTTCCTCCACATGCTGAATCTGGGCTTTGTGAGCAGCTTTTGGATCTTCAAGCAGCTCTTGGGACAAAAGGTGGTAAGTGTCCAGAGGGTGCTGGCCTTCCACCGAGCTCGTCCGAAAGGCCTCGCGCAGGGACTCAATGGTCTGCTCATACTCGGCCAGAGCTTCCGCCTCTTCGGCCTGCAAAACTCCTTGGCTCACTAGGGGCGAAAAGTCTCTCGGAGTCTGGGATTGAGCCTGCAAAAAGAAGGGCTGAGCCGAAAAAACTAGACTCAGAGACAGAGCAAAACACAACAATCGTTTGCTCAGGTCATTGGCCAATCCGCGACCCAAACCATTTGAATTAAAAAGGGGGCTGGGCAGCAACTGATTCAATGTGAGTTGTCTGATTTTGCCTGTTACCTGACCTTTTAACTTACCTGTTACCTGACCTTTTATCTTACCTGTTATCTTACCTTTTATCTTTGTTAGACTATCGACTGACAAGAGGCCCCCAGTGTTTAAAGACCAACCAAAGGCGGAGTTATAGCACAGAGGGGGAAAATCAACAATGCTCCGAGTCTACCCCCCAGGTAGGCCACTCAACTCGGTCCTCAAATCCACATAAAATAGAGCTGATTGAGCCCTATTCGATTGCTCTTGAAAAAAGGTAAAATTTCACCTAGAACTTTTTCAATACTAGTTTACAAAACTGAAAAGGAGACTTTATGGCCATCACTCGCTCAACCGCCACTCAACTTCTCACCAAGGCAGAACTCAAACTTTGGCTGGCCTCGCAAAAGTCAGAGCTCAACAAACTGACAAGCCTCGCCCTTCGCAAGAAAATAGTTATGACCCGAAGAGTTCGCGACAAGTTCCGAGATCTGGCTAAGCGCCAAAAGGCCTTGGCCAAAAAGACCAAGGGCACCAGTGATGTGGCCAAGCGCACGGAGAAAAAACATGAGGTATTTACCGAGATGTTGCGAGTTTTTGAGCGTGCTCTAGCTGCCAAGGAGGCTCAGGAAAAACGTCTTGGCCGCAATAAAAAAGCCCAAAAACGAGGGCTCAAAGGTGTAAAAGCCTCCCGCGCTGTGAAAAAGACGAAAGCTTCAGCTGAGGATGAGCCTGTGGCCGCCGCCCCCAATCTGTCCTTTGCTCTGCGACTCAAAAAACAGGCTCTGGCCAAAAAGGCCAAAGGTGGGGCGAGCAAGCTCTCTATCCAACAGGGGGTTGCCAACAAATCCGCCGCCAAAAGAGTCAAAGGTCACACACGAGCCAGCAATGCTCGTCGCCAAGCCCGTCGCGACAGCCGCTAGTTCACCTTTAAATTTTGCCAGGCAATTAAAAGCGAAGCTTGAGGGCCAGCATAAAGTTGATCAGGGTGAACTGGCCCTCCCTGTACTCACTTTCACCTAGGGTGGTTTGCGAATTGGCAAAGCGAACCACTGAGCCCTCAAAGCCCACCGTCAGCCAAGACCACAGATAGTGATCATAGCCCAGGGACAGACCTGTGTGATAGGGTGAGAAAATCACCTGGCTACTACCTTCAACCTCGGTGCGAATCTTAGTCATCCCCGTGCGCAGGGCCAATGAGGTGTCTCCAGTGTCATTTCTCATATGATAGGCCAGCTGTATTCCATGCAGGGAGTAGTCAAACCTGCGATGGCCTTCACCATGAACGGAACCCGGCAAAAGGTAGTACCCCCCCAAACTGATGCTTTCTGAAATCAGGGTAGACCCCTGAAGCCCTGAGAGCTGACGAGGGTTGGTGTTGCTGACATCAGCCACACTCATGCCAAGCACCAATCCCACAGCACTGCGACGATGACCAGCCTGAGCCGTCTGGGCCTCAGCAACCGGAAGTCCAAATAACAGCAACTGGCTGATCAGCCCCACTGCCCCAAATAGCCTGGCGGCTGAAAGGCCTCGTGCGGTGAAAATTTTCTGGGCTCTCAATCCCACTTGGTCCAATCCCTTGTGACTCGGTTGCAAACTCATGAGGACTCAACCTCACGCGACGGCCTCATGCCGTATCTTCATTCACTTTATCGGGAAAAAATGTCTCAGACTGAACTGGAGCTCAGTCCAGGAAAAGGCCCAAACTTTTGTCCCAGATCCAGGGCCCTCACACTGAAAAATTATAACGAATTGGGGTTACAGGCATAGCCGGCCTCTTGAGCCACTCGACAAATAGCCTTAGAAACTGACACATACCCAGTGACCGGAGGGTCCTCGTTGAGCCTTAAGTCGACCAAAATCAATTGGCCATCCACAAAGCCGCCCAGAAGACGGTGTCGCCCTCCTCGCCCCTTGTGCTTGACCAGGACAAACTGTTTGTGGGCATCGGGGAGGTGATGCTTCACCCCACTTTGAAGCCTATCTGCCACAAAGCCATTGGTCATATCCACAAACAGTGTCTTTATTTTTCTCAAATCGTCAGCCCCTAGGTGACTGAGTTTACGGGTAAACTGGCTGATAAATACCACTCCCTGGATTCCCAACATCTTTGGAAACACACTGTGGTCTACAGGGTAAACCACTCCTGCTTGTGGGAGGTGTTCTCCATGGACCAGTTCCTCGAAAGTCTCAGCCAGAGGCGCAGAACTCCGCTCCTTAGTGAAAGAGGAGCTAAGCAGCTCCTTCCATTCTACCAGGGCAGCTTCTAAGTTTTGCGCTCTCTCTGAGATCATATGCAGGTCCCTCAGAGCGGTTAAACTGCCATCTAAAATATCGTCTTGGATAGCTAAAAGCTTTTCCTGCAGCTCCTCCCTGTCAGCGGCGATGACTTTCTGCTCTTGCCGGTAGACCTCTCGAGTGAGAGCCTCTAACCTCTCACCCACTTCGTCCAAGACATCTTGGGTCAACAGAAACTCCTCGAGCATTCTCTCAGGCCTCTGCTCAAAAAAGAGCAAAAACTCTCTCACTCCATCGGCTTTGGATAAGTCTAGGTCAGACAACTCATCCAAGCGCTCCGTCTCGCCAGGCAAAAGAGCAACCTCTTTCTCTTTATCCAGATTAAAGGCCTGATCGACAATCATCTCCCTGAGCGCAACCAGGTGAATATAAATACGGGCTGCAGCTAACCTCTGATAAGAGTTGCCCCCATTGAGCGCAAGCCCCAAGTCATTTTTGCCCAACTCTAGAGCTGTGGACTTAGATTCCAGTAGCTTTAACTTTTTCTCAGCCTCCGCCGACCATCTGACCCGATTCAGTTCGAGAGCATCGACAAGCCTCTGCCTTAAATTCGCGAAAGCCTCTAGGGGGTTCCTCTCGAGTTCGGCCAAAACCTCACCCAAATAACTCAAGCCCCCTTGTTCAGGCTCCACAAAGGAGTTCAAAAGGCCTTGGGTCAAGCCTGCTCTGGCGGCATCTCTTGGAGCCAGAATTTGATGCTTTTCCTGGAGGAACTTCCAGGCCCTGTCAACTTCGGGCTTTGCTGGCGACCCCTTTTTTGGGAGATCCGCCTTCGGCAGCTCTGCCTTTGGTGGCACAGCCTTCGGGGGGGCTGCCGCCACAGCACTCTCCCCCTCCCGTGGGGCAAAGTGGGCCTGATAAAAGGCCTCGGAAAAAATAAAGTGATCCGTCCAACGCAGAGATTTGAAACCATTTAAAAACAGCGGGTGAATAAAGGCCTCCCCACTGGCTACTTTCCTGAGCTCTGCAGCCGTTAGGGCCCTCGCCTCGTATCTGGGACTATGTACAAAATGGGAGCCCCGGCCAAAGATCAGATCACGGAAACCTGTACGGGTGAACTCACCGGAGAGGACCCTATCGCCAGAGGATGAGTTTTCAGACATCCACCTCAAAACCCTCTGCGAGGGCACGGCATAGACTCTCTTCTGACTCACGCCCTCCCCTTCATCTAAAAAGATCTCCAAGATCGGCCAAGCCCTCTGTGGGTCCTCCGCCCCAGGATCGGTCTTAAATTCAGGCCGCCCCATAGCCTGAGGAGTAATCAAGCGGGCCCACTGCTTTTCCTGGTTTTTTGACTTTAAGCCTAGACTCAAGGCAGGGCGAACCAGCTCGCTGGGTGCGACCTGAGGCTCCGTCAAAATCCAACTGCAATCTTGGGTGCCCTGAGCTGCCAAAGAGGCAAAGCCCAACAGGGATAAAGCTAAACTTTTAATAAACTTAAGATTGAGAATAAGGCCTCTCCTGATAAAAACTGCAATGTTTAAATATCATAGATATGGCATATTCTACATATGTAAAGATTTTCAAAACCCTCAGAATGCCCTCAGGGCTTTCCCGAGCTTGCAACCATCGCTAAATTATTCCCTTCAGAGGGGGGAGTATGGGGAGAAGAGCTGTCTGTGTCTTGGCGTCTATCGGTTTGGTGGCACTTTTTGGGGCTTGCAAAGAGACTTCGCAGCGCGAGCAGGTGCTCCTGTCTGACTTTCTCATCTCCGAGCCTCCGCAAAGAGGGGTCTTAATCATTCCAGACACATTGGATGTGGTGTTGGATCAGAGTTTGGACTCCGACTCGGGAGTGGACTACCTCCATGTGCGAGGGGGACTGCTCTGCCCTGAGGAGGGTGGAAACTTTCGCTTAAGTCTTTCGGCTCTGTTGGTGGATGGAGACAAGGCCGAGTTCACCTGCGGCAGCTCATTAAGACCCTTTTCTGGCCGATTAGAGATCCATCTGCGCCGGGGGGCTTTGGCCGCCGATGTGCTGCTGCCTGAGGTCTCCAACTCTCTGCGCCGGGATTTGGGCCAAAAGGTGGTGGGGGCTATCAACGGGGGCACACTCTCTCTCCATGGTCAGCGGAAAAGCCCCACTTGGCTGCGACTCAATCAAGACATCTATCCCTTTGCCAGCCGCGAGATTGTTTTGGAGAGCCCCACCAACTGGGAAGTGGGAGATGAGATTGCCATCGGCCCCAGTGGCTTTGACTTTCTTGAGGCCGAGAGCTTTTTTATTCAGGAGATCTCGGCCGATGGGCAGAGGCTGGTTTTGGACAGACCTCCCGAGCACTACCACCACGGCAGACGCCAAGTGGTGGAAGACTTTGTTTTGGATCACCGGGCCGAGGTGGGCAACCTCACTCGCAATATTTTAATCACCTCTGAGGATGGCTTGAACCAAGAGTTTGGCGGCCACCTTATCATCACCCGCGAGGGGCGGGGGCGGCTGGATTCGGTGGAGTTCCGCCATATGGGTCAGATGGGGGAGTTGGGCAAATACCCCTTTCACTGGCATCACTCCCACGAGGCCCGAGGTCAGTACATCCGCAACTCCAGCCTGCACCGCTCCTTCAATCGCTGCATTGTGATTCATGGCACCAACGCCGCTGAAGTAACCAATAACTTTTGTTTTGATCACTTTGGCCACGGCTTCTTTTTTGAAAACGGCGATGAAGTGCGCAACATTGTGCATGGCAACTTAGGCATGCTCACTCGCCGGGTGCCTGAGGGCCGAGAGCTCTTGATCTCTGATGTGCGCTCGCCTCAGGACAACCGCTTCTCTGCTCCGGCCACTTATTGGGTCACCAACCCCTACAATGACATCCAGGACAATGTGGCCTCGGGCTCAGAGGGCTCGGGTTTTTGGATGAGCTTTGTCCCTGGGTTGGACTGCTCCGGCCACCACTGCATGCTGGTGGAGGAGTCTCAGGCCACCATTCGCCCCCGGCGCATGGCCACCCTGGCTTTTCACAACAATGTGGCTCACAGCACCCTCAATGGCTTCACCTGGGATGGGGCTCACACAGGAGCTCGGCGGGACAACCCCCGCAACCCCATGATGGACAGAGAGCTGGAAAACGCCCACTACTTTGCCCCACAAACTCCCACCTTTCGCGGTCTGGTGGCCTACAAGAACACCAACTCCGGGATCTACACTCGTGGCAACCTGATGCGCTTTGAAGACTGTGTTTTAGCCGACAATGGCTTTTCGGCCTTTATGGCTTTTACCACCGAATTTCAAAACTGCCTCTTTGTGGGCGAAAGTGAGAACTTTGGCCCAAGAGATCTGGAAACACAGTTGCACTTTCGCTCTGAACGCCGAGTTCACCGCGTGGGTCGCCCCTTTGTTGGACTCAGAGTGTATGACGGCCCCCTGTATCTGAACCAAGTGCACTTCCATAACTTTCCTGCTCAAGAAACGCACTATGGGGATTGGGACTACACCCCCACCCCCTTTGTGTTGATTGGAGCCGCCGCTCGCTACCAAAGTGAAGTGGAGGGCTTAAGCTTTTCCCCATTTCCTGTGCGGCCCGTGGACTTTCGCGACGAGACCCCCGCCCAGGTCAACTGGCAGGACGCCTACTCGGCATCCATTTTGGACCGAGAAGGAAGCCTACACGGGTGGCCGGGTCGGCTTCTGCGCCCGGATCACCCCCTCAACCGCGATCCCAATTGCTTTTCCACCCAGGGTTTAAATGCCCTGAGCTGTGACTACCAAATCTCTAAACTTCGCTTGGGTTTTAATATGCCCACCCCTGTGAGCTCTCTGCAGCAGACCAATAATTATATTAAGTTTAATGTGGTTCGCAGCGATGGTGCCCGACAGGACTTCAGCCCCTCACCCAGGGACTTTAAAAACAACAACAAAGTCACCATGATCCAGCAGGGCTACTCCTACCGCCTGGAAGACTTTGAGCTGCCCCCCAGAGCTCGGCTCCGACTCTTTTTCCACAGTCCGGCAGCGGGAGACATCTCGCCCCTGATCACTTTGGAGGGCTTAGGCCACTGTGAGGTGGAAGGCTATGAGGTGAGGGGCCTAGGCCAACTCAGGGCCGGAGGTCTGAGGGGCCAACTGAGTTTGGGAGGAGACCTCCACCTGCGCCTTGAGGCCACCGAAGTGAGAGAGCCCGAGGCCGCCTTTGGACCCAAGGGCCAAGCCATCTTGAGTCTGCAGTGTAAGTAAACGAGGGTGTTTAAAAAAAGCGACCGGACTGGTTGAGCCTCTGCATACTGCGATAGGCTCGAGTCAGGGGAATCTGTAACTCCACTGTGGAGGGGTCCAGATAGGGGAACTGGTGGGAGTTGCGCAGAAACTCATCCACATAGTCCTCCCGAAAGGCCGAATTGCGCTGGGCGGGAGTGAGAATGCGCTCACCCACCCACTGCCTACGGCTCTGGGGAAACTGGTAGGGGTTCACCAAGTAGTAGTCGATGTCGACCAGGCGCACCTCTCCCGTGCTGGGAATCACGATCTCATCGACCTCGGTGATCACTCTCCAGCGCACCTCTCGGTAGATGCGCTCAGAGTCAGAGGGCAAAAGATGCCTAAGCTCCATGGTCTCGGCCCGAAAGCAGCCATTGCTGTCGTTGGTGCGCACCACATCCCAACGCATGGGGGCGGTGATGTCAACCCCCGTGCCCCCCAAACTGGGAGCTAAAATCGGGTCTTTGATAAATTCATTTTCCGTCCAAAAGCGCGTCATGGCCTCTGGAGTTCGTCCATAGGGGCCCGACTGATTGAGTCCCCTTTGATCGCGCTCTGAGTAGCGGATGGGGCCATGGACGCCAGTGCCCGCCCCCTTTGAGTCCAGCCAGAAGGCGGGGAAACCTGAAAATATGTGATTCTTAATGCGTCGAACTTGGCGATCCGGCTGACCATCCCCATTGCTATCCACCCAAACCCTCTCCCCATAGTCGGTGCGTCTCTCGTTGATGGCAGCACTTCTGCTAGAGTAGTGCTCGGCCTGAATGTACACTCCATCATGAGGCCAACCAGATCCTCGGCGATGGATGGTGATGGGATAGACAAAGTGGGCAATCACTGCCACCTCATCGGGAGCTCCATCGGCATCCCCACTCCACCAGCGGCCGCGGCGGGCCGTGGGCAGCTCAAAGACATTCTCAGGAAAATACTCCCTCAAGAGCGTCAAACCCTGTTGATACCTTTGTCCGGAGTAGTTCAACCTCAAATCAAAGTTATTTTGGATGTCCTCAATCCTGTCCAAATAAGTTAGGAAAGCCTGATGATTGCGAGCGTCTGGGTGAACTTGGATCTCGGGGTCGGCCAAAATGTCCATCACCTCCTCGGCCCGACTCACCAAGTAGCGAGGATAGGCGGCAATCTCCCGCCGAGTCAGTTCCATGGTGACCCTCATGGTGTAGCCCTGTTTACTGAACACCACCTCCACTCGGCTGGGGTCCTCCATGCGCGGAGCCATGCCCACATAGAGCCAGCTCACCTCTCTCATACTCTGATTTTGATAGATATAAACATCCTGCTGCAGATCCTCATGGGGCATCAGCTCAGGACTGTAAATGGGGCGGATAAAGCCCTCTCGGCTGGCCAAAGAGTCCCAGGCCTGCCCCTCCCAGCTCTGACCGTCTTTGGAGATCAAAGCCAAGCCTAGCAAAAAAAAGCTAGCTACCGCTAAAGCCACCCTTAAGCTCAATTTTTTTGAAGCCCCTTTAAAACCCCTCATTTCCCTGACTCTCCTCATGCTCTATTTGGCCTACCTTTAAACAACAATAGGTAAGCCTGTCCACAAGCAAGAAAGAGACTGTAAGGATTGCAGGCGACTGCAGCTTGGCCTTACTGGCGCTATTAAGGAGTGTTTTTGGCTATAAAGTCTTCGACTTGTTTGATAGCTGCATCGTAGAGGACTGAGAGCCTTGCCCTTTCCCTAGTGAGCTCTGTCTGGCGGGCTCGGTTTCGGGCTAACCCAGCAAGTGCAGCTACCAATCTGTATCTTGAATCCGTGTGCGCTCGGTGTGCCCTCAAATGTTCAGCAATCTGGCCTCCTCGGCGCCTAGCATCCACCTGAAGCCTGGATACTTCTGTCATCAATTGCTCCTTCTGACTATCCATTCGCCCCATTCGCGAGTTCAGACGGTCAAGCCTTTGATGCAAGTCTGCCACCACCTGTAGCCCTATCCGGACAGCCTCAGGGTTGGAATTCAGTCGCTGGTTGAGTTCAAGTTCAACTTGCACCAGGGCCGCCTGCGCCTGCAGAATCCGCAAGGAGATCTCCTCCATACGGGGAATGATAATGTGAGACGGATCTCTTTGCTTGGCTTGTGCCCTCTCAGAGCCAATGACCCTGGTGACATCACTCAGTAAGCCCTCTTCCTCCATAGAACGATAAGTTTCGCTAGATTTCTCACGCTCAAGATGTCTTCTAAGAAGCGCCTCTAGGTTCGCCAAACGGAAAGAGTGGCGAATCGCCCGGAGCTCGGACAACTGGGCCTGAGTATGGAGCAAAAGTTCCCCCAAGTGAATTTCTACTTCCTGAGTTTCAGACTGAATGGACTCAAGGGAACTTAGATCTAGAGCTGGCTGCTCCCCTGGAGAGTCTCCTGAGCTGCTATTTCCGGATGGGCCACTATTATTGTAAGCCTGCAACCTTCGGCTGTTGTTCTCAGCAGCACAGCCCATCAAAAGAAAAACAAAAGCCAATAAAAAGACCGAAAGTTTTGATTGCATATAATCCCCCTGTGAAGTGTTTCTTAAGCCTTCAAGAAGCAAATCCGGGGCCACCAAGCGGAGAGCAACGACAGAGGGCTTAGAGCCCCTGTCGACTAAAAAAAACTGTCTATATTTTGGACAGCAGAAAATAGCCTCAACAAAGCTCCGCTCTCACTGTTCGCAGAGCAAAACTGACAAGCCAGAGGCCAATTGGTAGTCGTTGCGCAGCTTGCGCCCACGGCTCTCCTCGGCCGGATAGGCCTCTGGAACCGACTGGACCACATCCTGAAGGCACTCCTCCAGCTCGGCAATCTCCTTCTGGCGAGGCTGGAACCAGCCCTGCATCTCCTCAGTGACAAAAACAGAGTCGGTGTAGACATAGGCCTCGCGGGGCATATAACGCTCCTCTTCTGTCATCCCTTCCCGACGAGGCACATCGAAGTCGGGCACAATTCCAACTCCCTGGTTGGTCCGCCCCGAGGGCAAGTGAAAGCGGGCAATAGTGCGAAACAACATCAATTCCCTGTGCCCCTCATACTCCACAGCACCTTGAACAGAGCCCTTTCCGAAGCTACGCTCCCCCAAGATCCAAGCGCGTCCGTAGTCCTGAAGGGCTCCGGCGACAATCTCTGAGGCACTTCCCGAACCCGCATCAATCAGCACCACTCCGGGAAGCTGAGATTGATACTCCAGTCCGGAAATAAAGTGAGTGACTTTTTCGTCCACCAAGTCGTGCTGGCTGACCACCAATTCATGACCACCCACAAAGAGCCCGGCAATACAGATGCCCTGGGTCAGCAAGCCCCCGCCGTTGGCGCGCATATCCAGAACAAAGCCCCTGGCTCCTGCAAATTCGGCCAGAGCCAAATGTCGCCCTATGCGAAAGCAGGCCTCATCATCCATAAAGCTACGCAGGCGAATGTGCACAAAGGGCATCCCCTCCAGCACAAAGTACTCCACCTCCACATTGGGGGTGTCGATCCTCGCCCTGACCAAAGACAGCTCAAAAAGCTCCTGGCCACGGCGAATTAAAATTGTGACCTCCGTGCCCTCAGGCCCGCGCAGCAAAGACACCACCTCACTCAGAGCTGGAGGAGTGGGCTCACCATCAATTTGCACAATGACATCCCCACCTTGCAGGCCTGCAGCCTCGGCCGGTCCTCCTTCAACCAGGTCTTGAATGGTGACCTCCACCCCGCCAAAGTTGAGAACAGCTCCAATGCCAGCAAAGCCCTCATTGACCGTTTCTCGGGAGTGGTCAAAGGCCTCACGCATCACCAAGCGAGTGTGAGGGTCCTGGTAGGCCTTTTTCAAAAAGGCCCCTGTCACCTCGGCCATAGTTTGTGGAACAGCTGCGGAACGAATCCTGCTCCGAAAATAAACCTGTCTAAAAATCTGCTCGAAATCCAAAGAGTCTAACAGACCGGGGTTATCAAAGACGATTTCCTGAACAGCTTGCGCTCGCTCCAACTCCCTTTTGCGACGCAGAGCCAAGGCCTCTGAAACCGATAGCTCGGCATCCGCCAATTCTCCATTTGAGTCCCGCTCAAAAAGGCCAAAAGGGCCGAAGCTGTCCAGTTGTTGACCCGCTCTTTCAAGTTGCCCAAAGTGGGCCGACCTGACCAAGCCAAACATCTGACTAGGTCGGCCCTGTCGGGCCAGGGTGTCCACGGCCTCAATGCAGCCCATAAAATGCGGCAAGCTCTGCTGACAGCTCTCAGGGCGCAGATAGCCTCGGCTCAAGAAGTCCTCTAATGCATAGTCCTTTAGCTCCGCCCAAAACTCGGCATCCGTCTTGTGGTGAGCGTGAGTGGAGAGAGAAAGCCCCACCAGTCCAAAAAGAGCTGCCACAGCCATCACAGCCCTCATAGCACTCAAACCCTTGCTTTTGTTAAATAATTTTGCAGAATATGTGTCAACCAACCCCATAAAACCCCCGTGTGCTTTGATTGGAGGCACTTTAACGGCACCAACCCCAATCTCAAAGTGCCAATTTGGGTTCGTATAATTTTTCTACACATT
>SKYF01000161.1 GCA_007128005.1 Bdellovibrionales bacterium | reverse complement strand
TTTAAGGCCCCGCTTTCAATTTTTTTCTCCAGCTCTTGGGCTTCCTGTTGTGGGAGCTCACGTAAGAGTTTCATGGCGGCAATCCTTCGGCCAGCCTGCCCATCTGAATAACCGAGCTCCCGGACCGCATAGTCAAATAGGCTTTTGTAACCGAGGTCCGAGTAGAGTTTGCGCTTCTCCACCTCTTTGAGGTGATGAAGGATCTCGGTGAGCAGTTCTCGCTCCCTTTGAACAAGCTGGCGCATGCGGCTGAGCAGGTCGCGATCACTGAGGCCTTCGGGTTTGTTGGGGAGTGGGTGTTTCATTTGAAATCTCCAATCAGTTAAGGGGCTTTGGCTTTTTCAAAGCCATTGTACCACAGGTTTTTTTAGGGGATTTTTGTGAGAGGTCGAGGTCACTCATTCACACTTCGTATAAGCAACATAAAGGCCCTTCATGGGGCTTTTTAAGAGCGGGGCTTGTTTTTTGAGGAAAAGGCCTCTTTGCGGGTCGCTCAGAGCATCCTGATGCTCACAAAATTACGTCAACACCTAACGTTTGTAGTCATATAATATTTAGGTGTCTTAGGTGGGGAGTCTGTAGGTAGAGTTGAGGTCTAATAAGGTCCACTCGAGGGCATGGGGTTCATTTGATAGGACGGCATCACAAGATATCACTGTCTTGGAAAATTGCCCGAGCCCCCGACGACCCACAGGTTTTGCTGGGGAGGAAAAAAATCTTAAATTTCCAACCAAAGGCTTACGGGTGCGAGAGGTGAGGGTGGGGGTTGCCCTGACGGCTCAAGATCGCAATTTGCATGCGCCACTGAGCCAGCTGACTGCGCAGCTCACGGCGTGCCGCTTTGAGTTCTGAGCGGATCAGCTCCAGTCTCTCCCTTCCTTTTTCAGGCATCTCCTTGCGCAGCCTTGCCGACTCACGGCGGAGCTCGCCCAAGTGCGTCTGAGTGGCCTGAATCTTTTGTTTGAGACTTTCAAGGCGCTCCGCAAAGGCGTCAAATCTTTGGGCAAGTTGGCTTCTTAGCCTCCTCTCATCCATCTGCATGCGGGCCTCTAAGATCTTTTCTTCAGGGGTGGTTTTTAAGTCCCAGGCCAGGCCCATCCAGGCAAACAGCCCCAAGGGCCACTTGGTCGGATCCCAATGGTACCAGCGGATTCCATTGCGATAGTCGTTGGCAAAATAGTGGTGAAAGTTGTGGTAGCCCTCACCGTTGGTGAACAGGGCCATCAGCCAGCTGTCCTTGGCCGAATTGGTGTCAGTGTAAGGCTGACGTCCCAGGGTGTGGCAAAGAGAGTTGATAAAAAAAGTCATATGGTGAACGAGAGTCAGTCTGAGAAAGCCACCCACAGCCAGGCCGCCAAGAGGGGATCCAAAAGCGGCTCCAATCAGAGTCGGCAGACCAAAGCCCATAAGAAGGGCAACGGGGACATAGTGATTGTGTTGGAACATGACGATTGGGTTTTGGCGCAAGTCTCTCCCGTAGGGATCAGTGCTCTTGCGGTAGTCACTTTTCAGTAGCATCCAGCCAATGTGAGCGTAAAAAAATCCTCGTCGGATGTTGTAAGGGTCGCCGTCTTGGTCGACGTGGCGGTGATGAACTCGATGATCTGCAGCCCAGAGCAGAATTGAGTTTTGGAAGCTCGCCGCACCAAAGAGGGCGTAAAACCACTGCAGCAGGGGGTGGGCCTCATAGGCCTTATGGGCAAAAAAGCGATGGTAGCCGGCAGTGATGGAAAAGCTGGTCAGAAAGTACATGACCACAAAAAGTCCTGCGATGGGCAGAGAAAGCCCCTCTGTTTTGAGATAAATTGCGGTGAGAACAATGGCTGTAATAGGGGTCAGGGTGAGAAAGAGAAAAGGTGTCCAGTCAATCTTCTTAAAGACGGATTCTGAGTGTGTTGCTTTTTGGTTTTGAGTCATGGGCTGATCCCCCCTACAAAAACAGGATAACCCAGACTCGTGAGGCTAAGAAATGTCTTTTTCGACTTTATCCCTGCGCAAGCCGCAGCGCTCTATTGATCTCCTCAAACTCTGTCTGCATAAAAGAGCCGGCATTGCCCCCCTGTTTGCGGATGCCCTCAATGAGGAGTTTTGCAGCCTTTAGCTCACCATTGTCTACGAGGAGCTGAACATAGGCCCTTGTGACAGAAATTTGTAGCATATCACTTCGAGACTCTAAAATTCTCTCAAAATAGACCTTGGCCCCTTCCACTTGTCCGTACTGGCCCATAAGGCGTGCGTAGTGGTAAGCGGCTTCAAGATCTTGCCCTCCATTGTGGAAGTACTCGGAGTAGGAGTTGATGGCTTCTGCATCCTGACCTCTTTTTCTCTGCAGGTCAGCCAGGCGGGCCAGAGCGTCCAGCTTGTGCTCTGGGCTCATAAGGAGCTTTCTCAGTGAGTTTTCTGTGCAGTCGTGGTGGTGGCGAGCCGAGCAAATGTCAGCCATTCTTAAATGCTGGCTCGGTGAGCTCAGGCCCAGGACACTTTGAGTCTTCAGTTGGATCACCTCTACAGAAAATTTATCCCAGTGAAGAAGATGGATGGTCGAGGCTAAGAAAAGAACAGAGAAGACCACATAAAAAGTACTCAGTTGCCTGGAGAGCTTAAGTTGCTCTTTTGTTTCAAGACTTTTGTCTGTTCCTCCGCAGGCAGGGCAAACAACGGTCTGGTCCAAAAGCCGCTCACTGGGGATGGGGCTTTGACATTGAGTACAGATTCCATATTGGGTCATCAGGGCCTCCTTAGTGGGCAAGAGGTTATCAGTGCTCTAGCCAGCCCATTTCATGAGCAATATCTGAGCCAAGTCAGCCTGCCTTAAAAACCCCTTCCGGCCTCTGTCGGTGCTTAAAAAGACCACAAAAGGGGACAGAATTTGTCAGTTTGGGGGCCGTGAGACCTCAGCATTTTACGGCTCTTGCCGATAAGGGGGTATTCAGCCAGCGTTCAGAAGAGGTGAAGATATGAAAGCTCAGAGAATCATCGGTCTTGTCGCAAGCTTTGTGGCATGGATGAGTCTGTTTTCAGACCCTGCTCAGGCCCAGAGGCGGGTGGATCTTGGTGATATGGAGATCAAGGGGGCTCTGCATGGGGATGGTCAACTCAATCTGATTGGGCGGCAGCGCAATGAGTTAAGAAACCATGTTCAATATCGAGAGAACTTTCGTCCCGAGATGCAGGAGGGCCTCATCCAGCAGGACCCTGAAGTGTTCTACTCCGGCCCCAAGTTGACCCGTCCCAAAAGACAGTAGTTCTTTAAGGTTCTGTGGTCGCAAGCCTTACTCCCCAGATCTTTCTCTCACCGCAAAGTTGATGCCGGTAAAGCCCTGTGAGATCAGGGCATTCATCACTCTTTTGATGTAGACGACCTCAGTGTTGCGATCTGCCTGGATATTGATCTGGGTCTTCGTCTCAAGTCCAGCTGCTTTCATGCGCTCTTGGATGTCTTTCAAGTTGAGCAAGGCCGCCTCAAGTTTTGGCATGTCCCAGTTGTCGATGGTAAATGTGGCGGGGTTTTCAGCCACCACCTCAGTGTCGATCACAACCTTATCCTGAGTGATTGAAATCAGGGGGAGGCTCTCAAGAGGGACGGCGTGTTCGGCCTGGGGCAGTTCAATCATCTTGTTGACAAAAAATGCCTCCCCGGTGGCAGAAAAGTTCAATAGGAGAAAAATCACCAAAAGGGAAAACATGTCGATCATGGAGGTCAAAGGTAAAACCACATCCAAATCCTTTTCCTCGCGGCTGTTCATTCTCTGGCGCAGGTGTTTTAGATCAAACTCTGGCTGGATGTGGTATCCAGGAGTGAGGAGAGACCTTGGGGGGAGACCTTTCAGCTCAACCATCAGTGTGTACTCACTCCCACATCCGGCCAGCCATTGCCCACAAGGGCGTCGAACACAACAATCAGCTCATTGTATCGCACTTGATTGTGGGTGTTTAAAGTCACGGCCGTTTGCTTGGGGAAGCGCTCCTTCCACGACTTGAGGATCTCGATAAAGGGCTCAAGATCCACCTCTCCATCCCTGTGGGGTATGTTGTGGTTCTCTTCGTTGGCCGAAAGCTCCAGGTATTCGGTCATGACGGTGACGCTGAGGTTGACCCGTTCCTCATCGGGAGGGGGGCTTTCTGACTCACTGCTGGTGGCTGTGTTGGTGTTGAGAGAGTAGACTTGATTCCAAGAGGCTGTAAGTAGAAGCATGACCACCAAGAGAGCAAATAGCCCAATAAAGGGCGTAAGGTTGAGTTCGACATTGACCTTTTTTTTTGCCATGGCTTTAAGAGGCCCTCTGCTTTCCGCTGGGCTGAGCGTCTTCGGGGAAGAGCTTTTTTCGATTGGCGAGAACAAAATTCAGAGTTGCCACACTGGATTCGTGAATGTCGTCAATGATCTCCTGAGCTCTGCTGTTGAGGTAGCCGAAGGCACCTAAAAGAGGGATGGCCACGAGAAGGCCAAAAGCCGTCGTGTTCATTGCAGTTGCAATCGCATTGGAGAGCATGGTGGCCTTTTGGTCGGGAGCCACGTTGGCCACACTGGCAAATGCGTCAATAAGACCGCTGACTGTTCCCAGTAGCCCCAAAAGAGTGGCCATATTTGAGAGTGTGGCAAGCAGTCCAATTCTCTTTTCCAGTTTGGGGATTTCTCTTAAGGCCACCGCATCCATGGCCGTCTGAACCTCTTCGTTAGACCCTTTGTTGGCAACGGCTTGAAGGCCTGACTGTACGATGTTGGTCAGGGGACTTTTGTTTTGGGCCGTGACAGTCAAGGCTCCTTGAATATTGCCCTTCAAAATGTAGTTGTGTATTTTATTCAGCAACTCTTCTTTGTTGATATTGGCGGAAGACTTGAGAACAAAGAATCGCTCCACCAAGATTGCAACCCCTGCAAAGGAGGTCAGCAAAATCAGGTGCATAAAAAAACCACCGGCCACATATCGACTCATAAGTTCGCCAAGCATGAAATCATCTCCCCTGTAGGAATAAATATCTCTATTTTGAGTCTAGCGGATTTTGTTTTGTCTGGCCCCTCAGGCTTCGCTTGAAAATAAAAATTGGACCAAGGCCGCAAGATCTCCAGACCTTTAAAAGAGGGCTAAGGTCCAGAGCGAAGGGCCTCTCTGACAAGAGGATGAATGACTAGACCTTGGGGCATAGAGGCTGGGGCCCGTGACTGCGCTTGACTGAGACGGTCCCTAAATGCAAAAGACCTAAAAAGTGCGAGCTGGGTCAGGTTGGCCAGAGGCTCTTGGGGAGATATTTGCAAGGCCTGTTGGGTCCAATCAAAGGCTTCATTCATCTGGTTTTGGTACATTTTCACATTGGCCATCTGGGACATGAGGCTTGCGTCCTGAGGTCTTAGCTCCAGAGCACGGCGCAAGATCAGCTCGCTAAAGGCAAAGTCCTGTGCGTTGACGTAGAGGGGGAGGAGTCTGAGCAATATATCCACATTGCCGGGGTCTTTTGCCAGTTGCTGGCGGATCTCCGCCGTGCCGGGTGGAGTGGTCTCTGGGGAGCGTAAAAACATGGCGACTTCTCTGGCCTCATCGACATCGACTTCCCCGCGACTCATGCACCCGCGGGCAAAGCGGGTAAAGACGTTTTCCTTTGATGCCGTTTGGATGCAGGTTGAGAAAAACCTGTTGGCAGCCGTGGAGTACTGTTCGGCCTGAGCGGCAAGCGCCTGCCGGTACTGTTGAACAAGTGGCCCGCTCAGGCCTGCGGGAGTGGGAGCGCTCTGAATAAATCGGGCAAACTCTCGGTTGGCTCTACCGAGAGTGTAAAGGGCGGCAATGGTCCACCGACCATTTCCAAAGCGAATCACCTGATTGAGATCTCTTTCTAGCTCCTCTAGCAGACGGGCTTTTTGCTCAATGGCTTGAGCTTCGCCCCCGGGGCGCATTTGAATGCTCTCAAAGTGTTCAAAAGTCCCTCGCGTGAGGAGGTAAAGGGCGTGGGCGGCCATCTCCTGCTGGCTAACAGAGCTTGCAGGGCTCCTGCTGGCCCTCGTCAATTGGTCTCTGGCGGCCCGTATGCCCTGGAGCCTGTACTGGGCCAACCCCTGCCAGTAGTGCTGTTCAATCCCTTGGGCCCTGGTTGAGGACCTCATAAGACCTGACCAGTCCTGGGAGAGAAAGTCCATTCGGGCGGCATCCCTGGGCCGGTTGAGGCGCTCGTAGTTGCGAGCGGCGAGCTTGAGATCCCCCAGTCCTTCCCGGAGTTCGGCTGCGCGCTGTAAGAAGTTATTTGCCTGCGGGTGGCGAGGGTAGCGTTCGGAAAACAACTCAAAATAGGTGGCAGCTCGGCGAAAATCGGCGGTCTGTAGAGCCACTTGAGCCATCGAAGTGGCCACCTCTTGGGCATAGGGGCTCTGTTGATGCTGTAGAAGAAGAGCCTCTCCCACCTCATACATCTGTGGATCTTGGCGAGAGCGGAAGCTGACAAAGGCCTCGAAAAGGGCTTTGTCTCCCAGGGAAGAGCCTTGGTACTTTCCAGCCAACTGCAAGAGGTTTGCCGCATAGTCGGGAGAGGAGAAGTCTCCGGCCTCTTTTTGCACTCTCTGGAGTTCGGCTTGCTGCATGATCTGGGCGACCTGTCTCTTGAGCTGGGAGTCGGTGATGTTGTTATTAGCTAAAATCTTGCGGGCCGCTTGAGCAAGTCCTGAAAAATCCTCCTGCTGGTTGTAGGCGTCGAGGATAAGGTTAGCCGCAATGGCTGCGTTGGAGTGTGAGGGGTGCCTATCAATAAACTGATTGAAGAACCGAATGGCATTGTCAAAATCTCTTTCATCATAATAGGACTGGGCGATGTTGAACCAGATATCTGCTGAGGCAGAATGCTCGGGCTGTTGACGCACAAACTGAAGTCCGGTTTGGCGAAGTCCATTTCGAGCCTCTGTCAGCTCTAGCCGGGAGAGCTCGTCTTGGCTTCTCAGAGCGCGGATATAGGACTGGATGGAGGAGTCCAGATAGTCTCGGGCCTGTTGGCCAGAAGTCTTGCGCACCAATTGCTCATACTCCAGGGCCGCCCGATGGAACTGGCCGGAGAGAAAATAGGTCTCAGCTAAGTTCTGTTGCATTCTTAAACTGAACTGAGTTCTAGGGAAGGCCACCAGATAGTTTCTGTACTCATCAATGGCCTGCTGCCAGTCTCTTTCCTTGCGTGTCCTTTGAGCCACTCGTTGCAGACGGGTGGCGTTGTCGCGGGCAAAAATCTCCATATTGCGCAGATGAGTTTGTTTTTCATTGGGGGGTATCTCGTCTGAAAAGAGAAGCTCCAAGATGCTGTCCTTGATCAAGCCATTGAATCCGTAGATGGGCCAAGGGGCCTTGGTGTTGCGCATGGCTCTATAGGCTTCAAGGGCGGCTTCCAGGCGAGTTGGTAGATCAGTGCTGATTCTAAACAGTTCCGTGTAGGCGGCCACAGCCTCCACATGGCGTTTTTTCATCTCCATGCGCTGTCCAAGGCGCTGCAGAACCCGTTCATAACTGGCTCGGTCCGGAGAAAGGCTGCGAAAGTAATTGAGAGGGTCTAGATATTGACGGCCCAGCCGGGGAAGCTGTTGAGGGGGAACCTCAGAGTAGGGCCAGACGAGAGCCAGGAGGGCATCTCGTTGGAGGTTGATGCTCTGATAAGTGGGTGGGAGGCGAGTTGTATCAAATTTTTCGAAGTCAGTTCTTAAAACCTCTTCATAGGCCCGAATGGCCTGGGGAAATTTTTCTTGGTTTACAAAAATCCAGCCGATCTTGTACAGAGCAAGGGGGCGAACCGGAGAATCTTGTCTGGGTAGGATCTGCAGATAGTGTTGAAGGGCGTACTCAAGGTCTTTTCTCTCTTCCAGGTGAAAGTCGGCAACAATCAGCTTGGCTTGGGCCCAGAATTCACTTTGTGGATGTTCTTGAAGTAGCTGATTGTAAACCCGTATCATTTCTGTTTTTTCGTTCAGCTCGCGGTATTCATGAGCCTTGAGGAAGAGGGCTTTGTCTCGGTCGGGGTGCTTATCAAATCTCTCAACAATAAGCTTGTAGGTTTGAATGGCCTCCCATTTCGGGCGCCGCTCCACAGTTAAGTCCAGTTCACTGAGTGGGGTGTTGGGTTGGCTCTCCACCTTGGCTGCCACCATAAAACGGCTTTTTTCAATCAGGAGTTCGGCAAGTGTGAGGTAGAGGTCTGGCAGAAAGCGCGCGTCCTGGACCGTGCGAATTCTCGAGCGGGTCTCCTCAATACTGGCGTCAATTTGAGAGATTTCTCTGTTGAGATCAATGGCGAGAACAAGACCTGGGCAAGCCAGGAGAGTGGCTAACAGAAAAGAGTACAGTGTGCTGAGGGCGGCCTTTCTTGCCGTCACGCTTGGTGTCACGGTGAGAGCTCCTCGCAGCGGTTGGAGATCAAAGCGGTATAGTCACTGAGCTCGTCCCACCAAAATTCATTGTGAACGGGCCAAAAAATGCTCTCAAATCGGGTTCGCGGAATCGCCTGAAGTGAGTAGGCCCGACTGGCGGGTTGACGCTGGTTGGCCCGAAAGGACTCAATACTGGAGATGTATTCAATGAATAAGATCTGCTCATTGGCATCTAGAAGCTGCAGGGCCACTTGACGGGCTCTGGATTCAACTTCTTCACTGAGAGATTCCTGGAGAAACTGGTCTCGTTGATGGTAGGTGCTGAGGACCATCTGTGAGGCCAAATGGGAGGCCCAGGGGCTTTCCCTGAGGGATCCCTCTTCCTGCCGGATCTGGTGAATCAAGTTGGCCCGAGGTTGAAGGTCTTGACTCATGGTGGCCATATTGAAGAGGGTTCGGTCAAGGCGAAGGGGCCGACGCCTGCGAATTTGCTCCAAGGAATTGCCAAAGCGAAAGGAGAATAGTGTTGCGGTTTGCTGGACAGACTCATAGTGACAGAGTTCTCGGTAGATGATCATCTCTAAAATATACTTTTCAAAGTGAACTGAGGGCTCAAAGTAGGGGTTTTCAAGGGCCTTTAAGGCACCAAGGCTTGAGGCATAATCCTTTTGATAATAAAGAGACCAGGCTCTCTCCAGCAGAACGCGACCTTGCTCCCGCAGGGGCAGGTGATCAAGGGCATAGTACAGTGAATTGGCCTCTTTCCACTTGCCCTCTTCAAAATGCAGTCGAGCCAACTGAAGACGGGTGGAGTTGCGCAGCCAGAGTTCAAGGCCTTCCTCCTCATTGAGTTCCGTCAACAGGCTTCGGGCCTTTGCCGGCTGATCCTCTTGAATGAGGGCAAGGGCATCCCAATAGGTGATCAGCTGGCCCCAGTGAGTGTCTTGGGCAATGAGCTTTCTCTGATCTTGAGCCCACTCAGTCAATCCCCGCCTTTTGTTGTGTCGGTAAGTGTAGTAGGACACGAAGCTTTGGACCTGGGGGTGGAGGCTCACATACTCACGCCGATTGACAAAGCGCTCAACCTCTAAGTCATCCATGGGGTGGCGGCTGAGCAGCCGTGACATTCGGTAGAGGGCCAACTCACTGACGCTTGAGCCGATCAGGCTTTCGGCCGCTTGGGCGTAGATCAGGTAAGCTCCATAATGGAGCGACTGTCGCTCAAAAAACTGGCCGAGAGCGATAAGGGTTTCGAGCTGGGCGGGGGAACCCTCATCTGTTTGAGCAAAGTTTCTGGAGACGTGGTTGAAGATGAGCTGATCTTTGGTTTTTTCGTCGCCCAGCATGGTTTGGAATCGGGTCCAAAATTCGGGATTTGTGGGTTGATAGGAATAGGGAACTGTGGGGATCAATTTCTCTCTGCGCCGTGATTCGGTGCCTGAGAAGGGATCATCAAAGGGCTCGTCAAAGACATCCAGGCGAGAGGCCTCGATATATGGGCTCAAGCCTAAAACTGAAAAAGCGCAAAGGCCCAAGACAAGGCGTTTTATCATGGACTATTCCCCTCGGGTCGACCCCCGAGCTGATAAGAGTAGCCGAGCATGATGGAGAGCATATTGACGGCCCCTACGGTCTCATCGATGTGGATGTTGTTGCGCAGATCCACTTTCCAGGACGCTCTTTCAGAGCTAAACAGACGTATATAGGCTCCCACGGATATGAGGGGCCTGTATCCGGTTTCGGCAAATTTGGCAGCGCCTAATCCTCCGACAAAGCTGACCTCTCCGTGGACGAGACTTCGATTGAATAGGAGGTTTTTCATATACATGGGTGTGTAGACAAGGCTTGAGAGAGCGTACCAGCGGGGAAAGTCGAGTACACCTTCAAAGCCCACATTGCGGATCTCAACACTGAAGTCTTCAACCAGTGCTCGTTTGAGCTTTGTTTCATCGTTGAATGAGTAGTTGAGATTGATAACTTCCCAGGCCAAGTAGTCCCTAAAAAAATGGGTGTAGGTCCATCCGATGGGGTAGCCTTTGTTGAAAGCATCCAGGGGCAGGGTGCCAAAGTGAAAAGTCAAATCCTGGTTGAGATAATAGGGGCGGTTTTGCACAGCCACGATTTGCGGTAAGTCATAAAACTCTTGGGACGGAGTCTGTGTAAAGGCGGCAGGGCTTGCCAGCAGGCCTAGCAGACTCAAACACATGAGAATGTGGCTCCCCAAGAGCTTTTCCGCAGAGAGTATCATACTTTGTCTTCTCCTTTTGTAGTCTTACTTATCGTCTCTCAGGGGGGATGATATAAGTCCAGTTGAGTCAAATCAGAAGAAATCAGAAGAGAAGAAATCAGAAGAGAAGTGAAGAAGGTATTTGAAACAAAACGACCTTCGCCCAGCAATACTGGCCTTCAGATTGTTGCAAAATCTTCCGAGCAAGAGGCTGTTTCATTGTTTCAACTTTCGAATAAGGTGAGAGATGGCTTCAGCCGGGGGCAAGGCTCTGAAAATCAGCGTCTACATTGAGGGCAAACTGGCCTTTCAGGGGCAAATGGTGGACTTTCCCTTCACTCTTGGAAGGGATCCTGAATGTGACATTGCCCTTGATCAAGCCCTTGGGCTAGAGCCTCAGCACTTGCGTTTTGAGCGTTTACGACAGGGAACAGTACGGGTGGTGGAGGTGGTCACCCGGGGGCAGATTCAATTGGGGACGCAGAGGATGTCTGAGTTGCCCATCAAAGCATCCACCGAGATTGGTCTTCCGGGGGGGGTTCTGATTCAGCTCAATCCCATTCAGGTTCGCTCTAAACCAAAACCTAAAGTGGAACCTAGAGGAGTCGAGGCAAAGACTGCGCCCAAAGCGCCCACAAAGAAGATAGCGCCCCAAAGTCCAGGTTCTCCGACAGAACTCTCAGCAAAGTCCTCAACACCTGCAAAGTCCTATGGATTGACCGGACCCTTGGATGAGCTAGGAGCGGAGGTTTTTCGCATCCACCCCAATCTGAAAATTCAGAGTCATGAGGTGGAGAGATCTCTTGAAGTCACGGTCTTTTGGCGGGGCCAACTTTACGGAATGCAATCGTTTAGGCCTGGGCAAAAGGTGCTGGTGGGAGGAGGCGGGCGTGGGCTCTGGGTTCCCACACTCAAACATGACTTTTGTTTTGGAGAGCAGGCTGAGGACTATGCGGACTTTGTTGTCCCTCAGCAACTCAAAGGAGTGCTTTTTCTTGAGGAGAATCCTGTACCTCTGCATGAGGTGCCAAAGCTGATTGACGAAAAAGTCGAAGATGGACGCTTTCGACTGAAGTTAAACCCATCCTGTCGACTCCATGTGGACCTTGGGCGAGGTCTGGAGGCCCACTTTCGCCACATCCCCTCGCCAGACCCATTGACCACAGAGGATCGACCTCTGCCTGAGCAGCTATTTCGTAAAACACTGATAGCCTCAGGTGTTTTGCATCTGATTGTCTTGTTGATTGTCTTGATTGCGGCCCCTCGTCAGCCTGTTCCGCAAATTCAGGATGTTCCGGACAGGGTGGCTCGCCTCCTAGTGCCCCCCCCCCAGCCCCCCCCCGCCGCCCCCCCCCCCCCCCAGAA
>SKYF01000128.1 GCA_007128005.1 Bdellovibrionales bacterium | reverse complement strand
CTTATGACTCCAGAGTCCGCTTGGCCTGAGGCCAGCCGAGACTGGCTGAATGTGCTCAGAGGGGACTACTGACCGGGCGGCCAGATGGGCAGATGCTCTGGAGTCAGAGCTGATCCCAGGCTAAAATCAGTGGGCTCGACTGCGAGAGATTCCACATTCCAGCCACTCAAGTCCTGATTAAAGGAAGAGGCGTTTCTAAACATAGAAGTCATATTATTGACCTTGCGGACATCCCAGTTGTCCAAGGGCTGATTGAAGCTAGAGGCACCACTAAACATCTGTCTCATATCCGTAACACTCCCCACATCCCAGTTATTGAGGGGCTGATTGAAGGAGTAGGCATTGAGAAACACCTGCTGCATCTTTCTGACCTTGCTGACATTCCAGTTGTCCAGTGGCTGGTTGAATTGATGGGCACCCCGAAACATATAGTTCATTGTAATCACCTTCCCCACATCCCAGCTATTGAGGGGCTGGTTGAAGCTTTGGGCCCCATAGAACATAAACGCCATATTGGTGACCTGGCTGACATCCCATCCCTCTATGTTTTGGTTGAAGGAGGAAGCTATAAAAAACATATAGTCCATGGCTGTGACTTGGCTCACATCCCAATGGCCAATGGGTTGATTGAAGCTCTCGGCGCGATGGAACATGGAGCTAAGATTCCTGACAGACTTCGGGGGCTCAGGAACTGCAGTTAAGTTGACTGCTCCCCGAAAAGCTCCTCGTAAGCTCGTCAGACCCAAGCTCCCCCAGCTGTCAACTCTAAGCAGTGCTGCCCCATCGGGGTTTTGGCCTGAGCCTCCAAACCAGGTTAAGTTGCCGAAAACTCGAACTTCCACAGTTCCCGCTTGAGCGTAGGTGCAACTCACAAAGCCCGGATCCGAGACATTTTGGGGGCAGTTGTCGTTGGCAAAGGAGTCACCCCAGTCGATCTGAACATTGACAGTTCCATTGAGAGGCAGACTCAGGGTGAGGCTCCCATTGGGGTTCAGGCCGGGGTCTGCCACAATCACCATGGGACTGCTGCGACTGGAGCCGGCAATAATTTCAAGGCCAGGAGAACACTCGCTGGGCGTTGATGGGGCGGCTGAGCTGAGTGTAGTGATTTGAAAATGATATAGACCATCATTGAGGGAGTAGAAAGTCCATTGCTCAACAGATGGGTCCATAGAGAAAGGCTCAGTGACTGGATTTGAGCAGGAGGGATCGGAGTAAAAGCGGATGCGCTGTCCGGACACCCCGGCGGAGTCAGATTTAACCCAGGTGGCAATGGGGTTGGGGTTGTCAGTCAGGGGCTCGGATTCGAGCCAAGCCAGTGAACTTGCCGGCTCAGGTGGGTCACTCAGGGGATCAAAAGAGACTGCAACTTCGGAGCTTCCCGTCAGGGCTTCCCAGTTCTGTTCAGCTCGAATCAGGTTGGTCCCTGAAAGTTCAAGGACGACGGATGCAGAAAACTGACCATAAGGGGAGGGATCTATTCCAGGCTCGGGATTTGCCTTGCACTCGCTTGAGCCGATCTGCAATCCGTTTAAAAACAGAAGAACTTCGTCTAGGCCCTCTAAGGTGCAAACCCCAGTGACAGTGAGCTCTGAAGAGCTGGAAGAGGAGTCGTCTTCTGGGGAGGAGATATTCACCCATGGGGCCTTGCTCCTGTTGGATATTTCCACCTCCAGACGATCTGACTCGAGGTGGATGCCACTGGGCAGCTCATCCAAAGTCGAAAGCTGAACTTGAAAGTCTAAAATGCTGTAAAAGACGCTGGCAGTAAAAATGGGAATTTGAATCAATTCAGACTCAATCTCTCCGGCCGGCAATTGGAGACTTTGGCTGAGGGAGGCGTAGTGTGTCTCTGCAATAGCAGTGATATCCTCAGTGGAGAGCTCAAAGTTTAGGCTCTCGTTGAGGGGCTCATTGGCCACTACTTTGACTTGTGCCAGAGAGTTGTCGGAGTGAGGGTTTTCACTCACCAGCACTACTTGGAGGCTACGCTCTAATGTTGGATTCCCCACAAATCGAATGGTGACCCAGGTCTCAACGGGCTGAAAGAGTCCTCCTTGAAAGCGAAAGCCCAAAAGGGCTTCCTCTCCCGTGGTGCCTGTCATCTCCAGCAGATTGCCCACTCGAGGGATCTCAAATTGAAACATCTCTTCTTGGCATTTTGGGCTCCCACCCAGCCCCTCAATCATCTCCATGGCGGCCCAGTGGTCAGACTTGCGATGAGCGAATTTAACGGATTTTCCACGTCGATCACACTTGCCTTCAAAAAGAAGGCCTTGCTCCAAAGAGGAGATCTCATATATCAGATCAGCTTTTGAAAATTGAGGCGGATTGAGGCTTTTTCCCAAGTCATCAAAATTGGGAATGCCCTCCGTGCAGGCAACACTGAGGAGAGAGAATAAAAAAATAAAGAGAGAGCGAATGTTTCTCAAAATCCATCCTTACGTTCAAAAGCCATCACAACGAGGGGGCATCCCCTCATAGAAGGACCTAGACTTTTGTCGGAACAGTTGGCAAAAACCTTGAATAAAAAGGGCAAAAAATTAGGCTTTTTGTCTGAATCGAATTGCCTCAAGTTGAGACAGTTTTTTAGGAGGTGGTGAGTGGGTGATTCCCAAAATGGCCCAAAGGGCTATCAAAAGCCGGAGCAGAGTGTACTGCGTGAGCGGTTGACTCCCTTGCAATACAGAGTCACCCAGGAGGACGGGACCGAGAGGGCATTTGATAATGCCTATTGGGACGAGAAAAGACCGGGGCTCTATGTGGACGTTGTCTCGGGAGAGCCGCTGTTTTGCTCTCTTCACAAGTACGACTCCGGGACTGGCTGGCCCAGCTTCTTTCGGCCTTTGGATGACAGCTTTGTTACGACTCATAAGGATAGAAAGCTATTTGTCACCCGAACAGAAGTCCGCAGTCGTCAGGCAGATTCTCACTTGGGGCACGTGTTTTCGGATGGCCCCGAGCCCACAGGACTGCGCTATTGTATCAACTCGGCATCGTTAAGGTTTATCCCCTTGGAGAAATTGGATGAAGAGGGGCTGGGGGAGTACAAGGCCCTATTTGAGTCTTCTAGCGGATGATTTCAAAATGGTTTGGTCCATCGACTGGAGTGGTCAGCTGTCTGAAATCTAGACAGTTTTTCCATCAGGCCTCGGTTTAAATGACCCTGACCTGGAACTAATTTTGCTCTCATATGAGTTCTAGGGGGGCTTT
>SKYF01000114.1 GCA_007128005.1 Bdellovibrionales bacterium | reverse complement strand
GTCCTGTGGTGGGCTCATCCAAAATATAGAGGGTTTTTCCACTGGGCCGCTTAGACAGCTCTCGACTGAGCTTGATGCGCTGGGCTTCTCCCCCCGACAGAGTGGTGGAGCTCTGCCCCAAGCTGATGTAGTCCAGACCCACTCGGGCCAAAGTCTGGAGCTTGCGGTGAATCAGACTGTGGTGGCGAAAAAACTCCTCAGCCTCCCCAATGCTCATCGAGAGGACGTCGGCGATGGACTTGTCCCGGTACTTGATATTGAGCACTTCGCGACTGTAGCGGCTGCCCTGACAGCTCTCACAGCGGACAAAGACATCACTCAAAAAGTGCATGGCCATCCTCACCATTCCAGCTCCCTGACAGCTCTCACAGCGGCCCCCTTTGACGTTAAAGCTAAAATGACCCGGCTTAAAGCCCCGAACCTTGGACTCGGGCAGCTGGGCAAAAAGTTGACGTATTTGAGGGAACAAACCCACATAGGTGGCTGGAACCGAGCGCGGGGTGCGACCGATGGGGCGCTGATTGATTTCAATGACTCGATCTAGGTTTTCTAGGCCGTGGAGACTCCGGTAGGGGGCCGGGCGCTGGCTGGAGCCATTGAACTCTCTGGCTAAAAGCCGGTAAAGGGTGTCCACAATCAAGGTGGACTTGCCGCCGCCTGAAACCCCACTCACCCCACAGAGTGTCCCCAGGGGGATACGCAGATCCACCTCCTTGAGGTTGTTGCCAGAGGCCCCTTTCAGCTCCAAGAAGAGGCCCGAGCCTGAACGCCTGGAGCTAGGAAAAGAGATCTTCTTGCGACCGGACAAATACTGACCCGTCAAACTTTGCGGCTGAGCCGCTACCTCTTGGGGACTGCCTATGGCCATCAACTCACCTCCCAGGCGACCCGCCCTGGGACCGAGGTCAATCAGCTGATCGGCCATTCTCATCGTGTCTTCATCATGTTCGACCATGAGAATGGTATTGCCGCGATCGCAGATCTGACGAATCACTTTGAGTAGGCTGTGGTGATCTCTTGGGTGTAGGCCGATACTGGGCTCATCCAACACATAGAGAACTCCCACTAGCGAAGATCCCAACTGGGCGGCCAGGCGCAAGCGCTGAGCCTCCCCTCCTGACAAAGTCCTGGTGGGACGGGCCAAGCTCAAGTAACCACAGCCCACTCGAACCATATAGTCCAGGCGGTCAATGATCTGCCCAAGGATCTTTTCTCCCACCATCTTCTCTTTTGGATTGAGCTGTTGCTGGCGCAAAAAAACCACCAGCTCCTCGGCCGGAAGGCTGGACAACTCAAAGATGTTCTTCCCAGCAAACAGAACACTCATCGCAGCGGGATTCAATCGACTCCCATGGCAACTGGGACAAATGGAAAGAGCATACTCATCCACCTCAAGTTCATCCTCGCCCTCAAAACTCGCAGGAGCTTGAGAAAACTCTGCTGTTGGCTCCTCCATCTCGGCGAGCTCCAAGCTGCCCAGTCCCTTACAGGTAGGACAGGCCCCCTTGGGATTGTTAAAGCTAAACATTCGTGGCTCCAGTGGAGGCAGACTAAAACCACAAACAGGACAAGCGCTCTTTAGGGAGTAAAACTCCATCTCCCTGCCCGGCTCTTGAGCGGCAACCTGCCCTCCTCCCAAACTGAGAGCTAAATTCACACTCTCGCTCAAGCGGGCCTCTAGCCCCTCTTTGATGACCACTCTGTCTATCAAGATCTCAATGTCGTGACTCTTGCGCTTGGCAAGTCTCATTTCAGGAGTCAACTCCACCCATTCCCCATCAATACGGGCCCGCTGAAAGCCCTGCCCCAACCACTTCTGAAACTCCCTGTTGAATTCTCCCTTTTCTCCCTGAGCCACGGGTGCGAGAATAAACAGTCTGGTTCCCTTTTTCCTGCGCATGAGATCGGCCACGATCTCCTGGGGACTGCGTCCCGATAAGGGGACCTGATGTTCCGGACAAAGTGGCTGCGCCACTCGCGCATAGAGCAAACGCAGGTAATCGTAGATCTCCGTCACCGTGCCCGCGGTGGAGCGAGGGTTGGTGGAAATGGACTTTTGATCAATGGCGATGGCTGGAGAGAGCCCTGTCATGGAGTCCACCTCAGGCTTTTTCAATTGCTCCATAAAGTTACGAGCATAGGCGGAGAGGCTTTCCACATAGCGCCTCTGACCTTCTGCATAGATGGTGTCAAAAGCCAAACTCGATTTGCCGCTGCCACTCAGACCCGTGATCACCGTGACTTGATTGCGCGGAACCTGGACGTCGATGGACTTTAGGTTGTGCTCTCGTGCACCCCGAACCACAATTCCTGAGTAAAGCTCTTCGGCTTCAACTCTGGACCCAGCAAGGGATTTGGGCTTGGGCTTGGCCTTATCTTTGGGGGGATTCTTTTTCCTGACAGTCGGGACAGACTCCATAGAGCTCCAGCACGTGATGAGTTAACTGGAATCCATGAGCTTGAGCCACGGATTCCTGCAGAGCTTCGATCTTTTTGTTCTCAAATTCAACAATCTTCCCACACTGAACACAGGTCAAGTGATCGTGGTGCCGCTTGGGAGTCAGCTCGTAGCGGGCCGGCAAGCCCCCCATGCGCACTTCAGTGACCAGGTGATGTTCTGCCATTTTGCGCAAAAAACGGTAGACAGTGGCAAAACCAATCTCGGGAAACTGCTCATGAACAAAATCGTAGACCTCTTGAGCTGTGACGTGGGCACGGCCCATATTCATAGACTTGAGAATCGCCAGCCGCTGGTAGGTGACCTTAAGCCCCATCTCCCGAATCATGCGCCGGTAGTTCTCTTCAGTCAGAGGTTCTCTTTGAATCAACTCCTCAGGAGGATTCTCCTGCCCCCGACTTAAGTAAGTGACTCCTTGAGGGTCCACTTCATTCAACGGATGAACTAAAGTCTGTGCCTGTAATTGTGTTTGCGCCATAGGGGTCAACCTGCCGGAACCCCAAGCCTTGGTCAACGAAAATAAGAATTATTCTCATTTAGCTTTCCCTTGGCGACCTCTGCCACCGCGTTGTGAGGGTGAAGACTCTCCAAATGCTCAACTCTTAAACGGTAATCCAGAGCCCTGGAATCGGCCTCAAAAGCCTCTCGAATCTTACGCGCAGCGTCCTCACAGAACATCAAATGAGCCGCATTGAGTCTGGCAAACTCCTGCTCATCCTGACGCTTAACTGCCGTCTGCACCGGAGTGCCCAAAGCTCTTTC
>SKYF01000189.1 GCA_007128005.1 Bdellovibrionales bacterium | reverse complement strand
GTTTTAAAGTATCGCGCTGACTTGGGAATCACTTTGGATGGGGATGCTGACAGGGTGATAATGGTCGATGAAAAGGGTGGGGTGGTCAATGGTGATCACATTCTCGCTATTTGTGCCGCCCATCTGGCCAAAAACAACCGCCTGGCCAAAAAGACTGTTGTGGCTACACAAATGAGTAACTTTGGCTTGGATGAGGCTTTAAAGAAAATTTCAGTTAAGTTGGTGCGCACGGATGTCGGAGATAAGCATGTTGTGGAATCTATGCGGCGCAATGGATTTAATCTGGGAGGGGAGCAGTCAGGCCATATTATCCACCTAGACCACAGCACGACGGGGGATGGCTGTGTGGCGGCCTTAAATGTTCTTGCAGTGATGCTCTCGGAGGGCAGGCCCCTGAGTGAGCTAAAGCAAATGATGGAAGATGTTCCTCAAGTGCTTATCAATACGAGGGTTTCAAATCGAAAAAATTTGTCGGAGATTCCTGGCTACCAGGCCTTACTGGACAAGGTCATCAAGGACTTGGCCGGAGAGGGAAGGGCCTTTGTGCGCTACTCTGGGACCGAGCCTGTAGTGAGAGTTTTGGTTGAGGGCAAAGATAAAAAACGCATAGGTCTTTTTGCCGAAGAGATCTCTGGGTTTTTACAAAAGGAGTTGAGTTAGTTTGCGACTAGCCACGGTGGTGCAAAGCCGAGAGATAGATAGCCTCTCGCATTCCGTCTATGGGCTCAGTGCCGAGGTGCTGATGGAGTCGGCGGGAGCCTTGGCGGCCCGGGAAGTTGAGCAGGCCTATTTTCCAGAGTTGGCTCGAGGTCAGGTGGTGGTTTTGTGTGGACCCGGTCACAATGGAGGAGATGGTCTGGTCTTGGCCCGTCATCTGTTTTCTTCGCGCTGGCGCAACCTAGTGGTCTTGCTCTTGGACAGAGAGCAGGTGAGATCTCCATTGGTGAGGGAGCAGATCCGCCGCTGTGAACTTCAAGGCATTCGCATTTTAGACCTGGGCCAAAACAAGTCTCTGCTTGAGACGGCCTCGCTGATCGTCGATGCCCTTTTTGGCATTGGTCTGGACAGGCCTTTGGAGGGTTTGGCCAGCCAGGCCGTTGCTGCGGTCAATCTCAGCTCTTGTCCGGTGGTGAGCTTGGATTGTCCTTCGGGTCTGGACAGTGATTCAGGAAATATTTTGGGGTCAGCGGTGCGAGCTTCAATGACCTTGAGCTTTGGCCTTGCAAAGCCTGGTTTTTTTGTCAATCAGGGGCCCAGAGCTGTGGGCCGACTGAGGGTTCTCACCATTGGCTTTCCTCCCGAAGTGCTGCGGACAGTGGCGACCAGTCATTTTCTGTTTACAGAAAAACTCGCCCGTCGTTATCTGCCTCGGCGCAAGGACCAGAGTCATAAGTCAAATCACGGCCACCTTTTGGTGATTGCTGGAAGTCAGGGGTTCTGGGGGGCCGGCGTGTTGGCTTCGAGTGCCGGGTTTCGCATGGGAGCGGGTTATGTCACCTGGGCCAGCCACAGTTCTCCCAATGAGCAGCTGAAGGACTGTCCTGAGGTTCTCACTGGGTCTGTTGCCGATGAGGCTCTGTGGAGTAGAAAAATCTCAAGCGCGGTGATTGGTCCGGGGCTCGGTGGAGGACAGGTCGCAGCTGGGAGTAAGATGAATCAGGAGATTGCAGGGATCCTTGAGCGGCTAAGAGGATTAAAAATTCCGGTGGTCGTGGACGCGGATGCCTATAGCGTCTGTATCCAAGAGGGTCTGCTGCCCTTGCCGGCAAACTGGGTGGTGACCCCTCATGCCGGAGAGGCCAGTCGTCTTCTAGGGGTCTCTGCCCAAGAAGTGGAGTTGAGGCGCTTTGAGTCGGCACTGGCTTTGACTGAGCAGACGGGCTGTCCCGTCCTGCTCAAAGGCTTTCGCAGCCTGGTGGCCTTTTCGGGGAAGTTTTTGGTGATTCATTCAGGCAATTCGGCGCTGGCCAAAGCGGGCACAGGGGATATTCTGGCGGGGATGATTGGGGGCTTGATGGCTCAGGGACTTGAAAGTGTTCAAGCTGCAGCAACAGCGGCCTTCGTCCATGGTCGGATTTCCGACGAGTGGGTGAAGTCGGGGCGGGGTGCAGAGTCCTTATTGGCTTCTGATTTACAGAAAGTTCTTCCGAGCTTTCTGGGGCAGATCAGGAGGGCCCCATAGTGTTGGTGCAGAATTTAGCGGCACTCCAAAGCTGGATCTCGGAGACTTTGATCCCGACGATTGAGTCCTCCGGGCAGAAGATTGTGATTTTTTTGCATGGCCCCATGGGGGCTGGCAAAACTCAGTTGCTGCGGTTTTTGGCGCAGTCCCTCGGATGCCCCGAGGGCGATATTCAATCCCCCAGCTTTTCTATTCACAACCGCTATCCGGTTGCCTCTGGGCAGCAATGGGCTTTTGATTTTTTAGATCACTTGGACCTTTACCGGCTTGAAGGGGGGGAGGATGAACTTGAGTCCGTAGGTTTTTGGGACTTGCTCTCTCAGTCTTCAGGTTTACTGGTGATCGAGTGGCCTGAGAGACTCCCTGAGGATTGCATTCCTCCTGGCTGGAAGAAAATCCAAGTTGAGATCCAGTTTGCAAAGTCTGAAGCTGTCGAGGGGGTTGGGGGGGCACCAAGGTATTTGGGCCTGAGCTCTCTTTAGGCGGCCTTTGGGTTGATCCTTTTGAACCCGTTTATGAGTTCGTGGGCAATGCGCTCGCTAAACACCATGGCCTCCTCTGTGTTGGAGGAAATGTCTCCAAGGCTCATTAAGACACCGATCATAAACCCGTCTATAACCAGCGGTTGAGCTGTTACGTGTTGGGGGATAGGTGAGACTCCGCAGGCCGCAAAGAACTGCATATTGGCGGGGCTTTCCACGACGTAGCCATGGTAGGGGAGGCTTGTGCGATGGACGACTCGAAACAAAGAGGCCTTGTTGATATCTACACTGGCCCCATCGGCTCCCCCTGAAAGCTGAAAGCTCTTTTGCCATTTCCAGGGCTTTAGAGTCTGTCCCTCCAGCATCAAGATCATGCTGAGTTGAAAGTGCTTTTGCAGCTGTTGAAAGGCAAAGCCTGTCAGTTCACCCTCAGAGCTGGCCTGGCTCCAGTCGCTGACTTGAGCCTGGTCCAAGTCGATAAGGCTCGTCTGGCCAGAGCTGGAAGCAGCTGGAGGGGCGGGGGCCGCAGCTTGAGGGGGTGGGGCTGCGGGTGGGGCCGCAGCTTGAGGTGCCTCCGGGCTAGCTGCAATTTCAGTTTGAATATGGGTCATTGTTGGCGCAAGAGCTAAGTCCTCCAAGCCCTCAGGGCTAATAGAGCTTTCAGGATCTGAAGTGGGGGGGGCAGAAGGCTCCTCTGAGGGGCTTCCCAGGCTGGCTGCCAAGTCGTCAAAGCTAAAGCCCTTATTGGCTGAGCTCGAAGTCTTATTCTGATCAAAGTTCAGAGTGATGCTGAGGCCCTCAGGTGCATCGGGGGCTGCCGCTGCGGCCGGAGCGGGATCCGCAGCCGGAGCGGGATCCGCAGCCGGAGCTACTTCTTCTGGTGTGGCGATGACACTGCTCTCAGGGATGGGCGGAGGGGGCAGCTCATTGAAGGACTTTTCCTCGACTTGGTAGTCTTCCCAGCGCTGCTTGAGATCACGGTGAGAGGCCAGTAGATATCTCACCGGGAAGCTCCACTGTACGTCTTCAGGGGGTTCCACGCAGCCGACAAAAACCACCCCGTCCCACTCGGTCAAAGGCAGCAGGGCGGCAGACCAGTTGGCCACACTTTGAATTTGCTGCCAGAGCTTGCGATTGGGGTGCTCGTTCTGAAAGTATTCGCTGCCAACAACGGGCAGCTCATAGTGCTGTTTGGCCCACATCAGATAGGGGGCAATGGAGAGCTTTCCCTTCTCCAGACACCAAAAGGTGAGAGCCTCCCCTCGAGGGAGTTGTTGTGCCCACTCTTCAAGAGAGATGGGACTGATGTTCAGGGGCTGAGCCCATGGAATCTGTTTGTCCTTCATTCTTTCAGGTTATCGGCCCGTCGGAGGCAGAGCTTGAGGGAATAGAAATATAATGCAATGCAATATATTGAGGCTTCTCTGAGAACGTGTTAAAGCCTAGAGCCATTATGACCAATATCCAGGGCCGGTCCTTTAAACCGGTGTACCTAGACCACAATGCCACCAGCTCTCTGGCGGTAGAAATAGCCCCTTTGCTGGCAGGTTGGGCCCAGCAGTGGGGCAACCCCAGTTCCATTCACCAATGGGGACGGGGTCCTAAAGCTCTTATCCGCGAGGCCCGTCAGGCGCTTGCTCAGATGATAGGGGCTCACCCACTAGAGGTTGTCTGGACGAGCGGAGGCTCAGAGGCCAACAATCAAGCCATCAAGGGCTGTTTTGCTCAATTCAGACGTAGGGCTTTGGAAAAAAATGAAGTCCTCAGAAATGAATACCTTATGAGTGGGGTCGAACACCCCAGCGTGGCTCAGACCATGCGCTCTCTTGAGGCCTTAGGAGCTGTGGTGAAGGTGATTCCTGTGAACTGTAGAGGAGAGCTGGATTTAGAGTACATCAAGGAGAACCTCAGTGAAAGGACAGCACTGGTTTCGGTGATGTATGCCAACAACGAAACCGGACATATTTTTCCGATAAAAAAAATTGTCGATATGGCCCACCAGATGGGGGCCTTAGTTCACTGTGATGCGGTTCAGGCTCTGGGAAAGGTGCCTGTTGATGTAAAAGCCTGGGGGGTCGACATGGCCAGCTTCTCAGGCCATAAGTTCTATGCCTTGAAAGGGGTGGGGGCTCTGTATTTGCGAAAGGGCACTGTGATTGAGAGCCTTATCCACGGAGGCCGCCAAGAGCGAAGTCGGCGCGCAGGGACTGAGAATGTGCTGGCCATTGCAAGTCTGGGTCATATGGCCAAGCAAGCTCACAGGCTTCAAGCCATGTATGAGACTGTCAAGGGATTGAGAGACAAAATGGAGTCAGGGATTTTGCAGGAGATTTCTGGGGTCAGGGTGACGGGAGCTGAGGGGGCAAGGCTTCCCAACACATCCAGCATGGTGATTGAAGGGGTGGATGGAGAGACGTTGCTGATGAATTTAGATATAGAGGGCTATGCGGTCTCAACAGGTGCGGCCTGCAGTTCTGGCAGTCCGGAGCCCTCGCCGGTTTTACTGGCCATGGGTCTAAGTCGTGAAGAAGCTCAGAGCTCCTTGCGTTTAAGTTTGGGATGGACGACCACAGATGAAGAAGTTGAGGCCTTTGTTCAGACCCTAAAAATTGTAGTGAGTCGGCTGAGATCCTTAAAGAAGGGAGAAGGTGTCTGCAATGGATAAGAAGATGCGGCGGCCTAGAGTTTTGGTGGCTATGAGCGGTGGAGTGGATTCTTCGGTGGCAGCAGCCCTGTTGGTAGATCAGGGCTATGATGTGGTTGGAGTCACCATGCAGGTCTGGGACTATTCTCAGGACAGCTGTGAGATTCAAGAGGGCCATGGCACCTGTTGCTCCAGTATTGATGTGGACGATGCCAGAAGCGTGGCTGACCGTCTGGGGATCCCCTTTTACGTGATGAACTGCGAGGCCAAGTTCAAGCAGTTTGTGATTGATGACTTTGTGGATTCCTATATGGCAGGGCGCACACCCATCCCCTGTGTCAACTGCAATACCTATTTGAAGTTTGATCACTTGATTCAAAAAATGCAGGAGCTGGATTGCGACTACCTGGCCACGGGACACTATGCAAGACTCGAGACCTCGCCCACAGGGCGTTTGGGTATAGTCACAAGTTGTGACGACTGGAAGGATCAAACATACTTTTTGTTTACTCTAAACCCGGACATTGTGCCCTTTTTAAAGTTCCCCGTGGGCCATTTGCAAAAAGACGAAGTGCGGAAAATTGCCGAGGAAAAGGGACTGGTTGTGGCAAAAAAGAAAGACTCCACTGGCATTTGCTTTATAGGCAAAGAGGGCTATCAGGGTTTTGTAGAAAAGCAAGTAACAGCGGAAAAAATATCCCCAGGCCTACTCAGACTCTACCCTGATGGGCGGGTGTTGGGCGAGCATGGGGGGATTCACCTGTTTACCTATGGACAGCGCAAGGGTCTTGGTGTGTCTCATCCGCGCCCCCTCTATGTGGTAAAAATCGATGCCCAGGATAAGACCGTGTGGCTGGGTGAGGAGGAGCATCTTTATTCCGATCAGGCCTATGTGAGGAATTTAAACTGGCTCGATGAGTTGGTTGAAGGAGAGCAGCTGAGAGTGAAAATCCGCTTTCATCATCCTGGATCTGTGGCCTCAGTGGAAAGGTCCGGTGAGGGCTTTAAGCTGAAGTTTCAAGAGCCCCAGAGGTCCATCACTCCTGGTCAGGCGGCGGTCTTTTATCGTGGCCATCAGCTGGTGGGCGGGGGGTGGATCGAGTGACTCCCACAGAACAGGTTCAGACAGGGGTTTTGAGCTTTTCGATCCACAGTTTTGGCTGCAAGGTCAATACCTATGACAGCGGTCTGATAGAAACGAGATTTAAGAGTGCGGGATTTATCCCGGACAAAGGGGAGTCGAGCCAGTCCCTGCCCTCTCGGGTCCACATACTCAACACCTGTGCGGTGACGGCAGAGGCAACCAGGGAGGCCATGCGCAGAGTCAGGCGCATTAAGGCCCAGGACCCTTTGAGCCTTGTGGTTGTCACTGGCTGTGCGGCTCAGGTGGACACGGATCAGTTGAGTGGTCTGCCCGGAGTGGACTTGGTGGTGGCCAACTCCCACAAGGCGGACTTGGTGGAGCTTGTGCGTCGCCACTATGCGGGCAGTTTGAAAGAGAGAGTTTTTAAATCCAATATCTTTAAGAAAGAGGACCTGGAGGCTGGGGGTGGATTGGAAAGCCACCACACCAGGTCTTTTTTAAAGATCCAAGATGGCTGCAATTCCTTTTGCACCTTCTGCGTGATTCCCTTTGCCAGGGGCAAGAGCCGCTCGATTCCAGTGCAGGAGCTTGTTCGTCGCATCTGCGAACTTGTGGACTCCGGAGTGCAGGAGGTGGTGTTGACGGGGGTGCACATTGGAGACTACGGGGATGAGACGGAAGGTCGGCTCTTGGTCCTGGAGGATCTGGTGGAGGCCGTGTTGCGGCAGACCCAGGTGCCTAGGCTGAGACTCAGCTCCCTGGAGCCCATTGAAATCAGCGATCGGCTGCTGGATCTCTATGCAGATCCCAGACTGTGTTCCCACTTTCATATGAGCATTCAGAGTGCAGACACAGAGGTCTTAAAGGGCATGAAGCGCAAGTACGGCCAAAAGGAGGTGGAGAAGGCTTTGCACAGCATCGCCTCTCGGGTTCCCAACGCCTTTGTAGGTATGGACGTCATTGCCGGATTCCCTGGGGAGACAGAAGATCAGTTTGCCAACACCTTCTCCTGCCTGAATTCTCTGCCCTGGACAAAGATTCACGTCTTCCCCTATAGCTCCCGGCCTGGAACCTTTGCGGCTCGCAAGCCGGAGGCCATGATCCCTCCAAGAGAGCTTAAGCTTCGGGCCGAAAGGCTGCGAACTCTCAGTCAGGAGCGCTACGAGGAGAGGGCTTTAAGCCAAGTGGGACTCACGAAAAAAGTTCTGCCTTTAAAGGGTGGGACTCAAGCCCTGAGCCGAGACTACTGGCCAGTCCATCTTGAGGGCTTTGCCCAGGACGCTCTCTCCTCTCACAGGGAAATTGAGGTTTTGATCCGGGATTTGGTGCCAGGCCGTGTTTGGTTGTACGGCGTGCCAAAAGAATAGTAATGCATAGCATTACGACTGAGGGTTCAGAGAGATCATAGGAGCTTTTTGTTGCGCAGCGCCGCCATAAGGGGTAGGTGCTAACTTGAGCTATGGCGGACTATCAGTTTAAAAATACAGAGCTTTTATTGCAGGCGATGACCCATCGAAGTTTTCACCACGAGGAGGCGGCGGGATCCTCTGTGGGCCACAATGAAAAGCTGGAGTTTTTGGGAGATGCGGTTTTGGACCTGGCTTTAAGTGATCAGCTGATGGGGCATTTTGCCCATCTCGATGAGGGCAGCCTGTCGAGGATCAGAGCGAGCCTCGTCAACGAAAAGGTGCTTGCCGAAATCGCCCTGGAGCTGGGGATGGATGAGAGACTGCGCTTGGGTCGGGGAGAGCTGCAGACGGGAGGGGCCAAGAAACCTCGCCTGCTCTCATCGGCTTTTGAGGCCTATTTGGGGGCTGTCTATCTGGATGGGGGCTTTGAGGTCGCCAAGGAACTTGTGCAGGGGCTGTTTGCAAAGCGGCTTAAACTTATTGATCCACAGGGCTTCTTTGACGAGGACTATAAGACTCGGCTTCAGGAGCTTTTGCAGGAGAGATTTCGACTCACCCCTCGCTATGAGTTGGTTTCAGAGCAGGGGCCAGCCCATGATCGGCTGTTTCAAGTGGCGGTGATTTTTCAGGATCAAGCCTTGGCCAAAGGGCAGGGTCGCAGCAAAAAGCAAGCGGAGCAGGAGGCGGCTAGAGCAGCCCTTCAAGTGATCCAACAACAAGGGGTCAAGAGAACATGAGGGTGGCAGATTATCGAGCGGGCTTTGTGGGTTTGGTGGGGCTTCCCAATGCGGGTAAGAGCACGCTGACCAATCTGCTTGTGGGAGAGAAGGTCTCGATTGTGACGGCAAAGGCCCAAACCACCCGGCAGAGGGTCAGTGGGGTGGTCACAATGGAGCAGGGGCAAATCGTTCTTGTTGATGCTCCAGGGGTGATTTCTGCTGATCAGACTCAGGGGCTGAACACCTATCTGCAGGGAGAGCTTGTGGACCTGATCGAGGAGTCCGATGCCCTGCTGTTGGTTTTGCAAAGGGAGCTTTTGGACCTGAACGCTGTGCGGGCGATGATAGACAGAGTCGAAAGGGCCGCAAAGCCCTGGGCTGTGGTGGTGACAAAGATGGACCTTAAGCTGGGACAGCCAGAGCTTCAGGAGCTGATGGAAGGCTTTCGCCATCGCGGCATTCCTGTTTTTGAACTGGCCTTACTTAAGCTTAAGGCCAACTCCCCGGAAGTCAGAGCCCTGAAGCTTGCCCTGTTGGAGCTGTTGCCTGAAAGCCCGGCTCCACTCTATGATCCTGAACTCTACACAACTCAGAGCCAAAGGCAGTTGGCGGCAGAGCTGATCAGAGAGCAGTGCTTTTCTCTGCTACACCAGGAAATCCCCTATGGGATTGCTGTCCGAGTGCTGCGCTTTATTGAGGACGATGGCCCTGTGGTGAAAGTCTACGCGGAGATCCTTGTTAACAAGGACAACCACAAGGGCATTGTGGTGGGAAAAGGGGCCGATATGGTGCGCCGAATAGGAAGCCAGGCTCGACAGGAGCTGGAAAAAATCTTGGGGCGAAAGGTCTTTTTAGATCTTCATGTGGCCGTCAAAAAGGACTGGGTCAAAAACCCCGGCATTATGAAAGAGTTAGGCTATGTCATCTCCACAAAATAGCTCTCACTTGCAGGTGGCCCTGTTGGGTCGACCCAATGTGGGTAAGTCGACTCTCTTCAATATCCTCACTCGCTCGCGAAGAGCCTTGGTTCGCAATGAGCCAGGGGTGACTCGCGACATTCAGGTTGAGCCCGCTGAGTGGTGGGGCAAGAAGTTTGATGTCCTGGATATGGGAGGGGTGACGGAGTCGAGTGAGGGCTTTTCTCCCCTGATCAAGGAGCAGGTGGAGTCCGTTCTTGAGTATGTGGACTTGATTGTGGTGGTCATGGATGCCAAGGCGGGTCTGGTTCCCGAGGACAGAGAGATCTTTCGCATGGCCAAGGAGAGCTCAAAGCCCTTTCTTTTGGTGGTCAACAAAGTGGACCGCTTTCAAGACAGAGATCTCGTGCTCAGTGAATTTTACGAGTTTGGACTGGAGCCCTTGGCCTGTTCATTCGAGCAGTCGGTGGGAGTGGATCAGATTGTTGAGTGGGTGAATGCCCATGTGTCAGAGGGTGAACACACTCAGCGCCAGGGGCTGCGCCTGAGTGTTGTGGGCAAGCCCAATGCGGGCAAAAGCTCCCTGTGCAATCGACTCTTGGGCAGTCCACGGATGCTGGTTTCAGATCAGGCGGGCACGACGGTGGACTCCATTGAGAGCAGCTTTGAGTATGGGGGGCGGTCTTATGTGTTGGTGGACACCGCAGGGCTGAGGCGGCCTTCCAAGCGCAAAGAGGGAGTGGAATTTATTTCTGCAGTGATGAGCCACAAGGCCATTGATCACTCGGAGCTTGTGCTTTTGTTGGTGGATGGCACTGAGGGGCCCAGTGTTCAGGATGCAAGAATCGTCGAATACTGTTTGGAGCATCATAAGGCGGTGATTTTGGTGGTGAACAAAACGGATTTGGGGGAGGAGAGCATTCCCGCCTTTCGCCAGTCCCTGCGCCGCCAAATTGAACAGCAATTCCATTTTTTTGTCGATATTCCAGTGGTGTTTACCAGTGCGAAGACAGGGCAGGGACTCAAGGATCTGTTTGAGATGATTGAGACGGTTCGGCAGAAGCTCTACATTCGGATTCCCACCTCTCAGCTCAATAAATTTTTTGTGGATGTGATCCGTCAGGCTCCGGCTCCCGTGTGGGGCACCCGCAATGTGAAGTTCTATTACCTGACTCAAACCAAACAGGTTCCTCCCAGTTTTATCGCCTTTGCCAACCACCCCCAGGGAGTCACTCCGGCCTACCGGAGGTTTCTGGCCAATCGCATTGGTGAGCAGTGGGACCTTAAGGGCATTCCCCTGCGGATTTTTGTTATGAAGAGTGGGAGGGGCTAAGGGTGTCCCAGGCTGCGGAGTTAGAGGGGCAAGGCAGGGGCTGGGGGACGCGGCTGGGTTTTTATCTGGCGGCCATTGGCTCGGCCTTTGGTTTGGGCAACCTCTGGCGCTTTCCCTATGTGGTCTCTGAAAATGGGGGTGGTGCCTTTGTGCTGCTCTATATTGGTTTGGTGTTTCTGCTCGGACTGCCCCTGTTGGTGGCAGAGCTCCTGCTTGGAAAGACAAGTCGCTCGGGGCTTTGGCTGGCTTTAGAGTCATTGGCCTCCGGGAAGGACTCTAGTGGCGCTGCGCGCAGGCCGCTCAACTGGGTGACTCACTTTGCCCCCGTAGTGCTCTTGATCTGTGTGTTGGTTTTGGCCTACTACGCCGTTATCAGTGGTTGGGTCTTGCATTTTTTTATGCAGTTTCTTGTGCCCTTTTTCTCGGCGCAAAGTCTCGACCCCCAGCGCTCTCTTGAGATTCTTATGAACAATGGCTGGCTTCAGGCCGCCTTGGCCAGCGTGCATCTGCTGGTTGTGGCCGTGATCGTGGCCCGGGATGTGGAGGAGGGGATCGAGCGATGGCTGGGCTTTATGATGCCCGTCTTTGTTCTGTTGCTATTTATTTTGGCGGCCAAGTCGCTGTCTCTGGAGTCTGCTCCGGAGGCCCTGAGGTTTTTATTTTATCCCGACTTTTCTCAGTTGAGCTTTTCGTCTTTGGGGCAAGCCGTGGGGCATTTGTTTTTCACTTTGAGTGTGGGCTTTGGCACCATGGTGACTTTTGGCAGTTATCTGCAAAAGAGATCCTATGTCCCCATTGCCGGCTTTCGTGTGGCCACCTTGGACTCGATGATTTCCCTGTTTGCGGGGGTTTTGATCTTTCCTTTGGTTTTGGTGACGGTGAGTGTGGCCACAGGGCCTGAGCTGCTCTTTCAAACAGTGCCCAATCTGTTTTTGCGTATCCAGGGGGGGCATTTGTTTGGTCTGGGCTTTTTTATCTGTCTTTATTTGGCAGCTCTGGGTGCCAGTATTGGACTGCTTGAGACCATTGTGGCTAATCTCAGAGACAAGCTCAAGTGGTCTAGGCCCTTTTCGGCCATGGTTGCGGCTCTGCTCTGTTGGCTTTTGGCTCTTTTGCCAGCTCTGTCGAGCACTCTATTTAAGGGCTTTAGGTTCAGAGGGCAGGGCTTGCTTGAGGTGTTAGACGGCCTTTTGATCAACTGGATGCTTCCGGTCACAGCGCTCATTGTCTCTCAGCTGATCTACTACCGGCTGGAGCGTAAAAAACTGGAAAGTGAGTTTATTGAT
>SKYF01000131.1 GCA_007128005.1 Bdellovibrionales bacterium | reverse complement strand
TGGAGGGCCAATTGCTGTCATTGCCCCATTACTATATTGAGAGGCTGCCAGATTTACTCAAAATCAGCTTGGGTTAAAAAACCCATGAGAGTAAAACTTACTCTGTAAATGCGAAGGCCCGAGGAGTTAAGCGGAAGGTATTACAAACTCTCGTTTAGAGTTGATGGTGGAGGGTCTCGAGTGCTTGTTGAATAGACAGTGTATGGAGGATAGAGTTATGAGGCTTATTAGTATTATGTTGTTTTGGGTGGGGAGTACGGCATCGGCTGCGGCTGCGACAGAGGCAATAGACTATAGTTTTACCTGTCAGCTCGAGAATCACTTTATAGAGATCAGTGGCAACGTCAATCAGGATAGAGCATTTCCTATTTCCTTTGTAGAAGTCTTTAAGGGTCGTCAGGACTCAGGGGGAGCTGCTGAAAGGGTCTATGCTGGAGCCTTTCGACTGACTTATTTGAGGGATGACACTCCAGGTAGTTTTGTTGGAGAAGTGGAAGTCTGGGCTTATGAAGGCTACCAACACGACCATGGGGTGATTGGGATCATGCGCCTTCCAGATGACTCAGTCGCCTATTCAGATTTATTTATAGAGTGGGGTGATGGCGAGGATGAAGTGGTGTCTGGAGATACCATTGAGTGTCAGGTGAACCCCTATTAGCAGACCACGAAAGGTCAGAGACCTGGACGGCTTGGGCTCAATATGAGTTTTGTCAGGAATGGGTAATCGGTTGACTAATTGGGTAATAAATGGGTAATATGACTTTATGTCCTCATTTAAGCCAAAGTATCTTGCTCAGCTCACCCTTCACCCATCTATTGGCTGGTCTCTCGCGCAAATAGCTGAGGCGAGGGGCCTACAGGAGGTCTGGAGGCGGACAAAACCCGAGGTGACTGCTCGGCTCCGGGAGTCCGCGCTGATTCAAAGCGCAGAGTCTTCCAATCGTATTGAGGGCGTGGAGGTTGAACGCAAAAGGCTTGCCCCTCTTGTCTTGGGCTCTGCGAGACCCAAGGACCGATCAGAAGAGGAAATCGTCGGTTACAGAAAGGCATTGCAGTGGATTCACTCGAGTCATTCGAAAATTGAAGTCTCTCCAGATTCGATTCAAAAACTTCATCTTTTTGCGCAAGGTGGCCTGGTAGGAGATGCGGGGCAGTGGAAGTCACGCGATAATGAAATCATTGAGTTTTCCCAAGCAGGAGAGCGGATGGTGCGATTTAAGTGCACTCCGGCCAGAGAGACTGCCAAAGCGATCGCACGACTTTGCCAAGCCTATCAAGACGCTCAGGAGAATCGAGCGCTGCCAGATCTTTTGCTTGTGGCAAACCTCACGCTAGATTTTCTCTGCATTCATCCGTTTCGTGATGGAAATGGCCGTGTTTCAAGGCTGCTTACGCTCCTTTGCCTTTACCAATGGGGGTACGAAGTGGGGCGCTACATAAGCCTTGAGCGGGTCATTGAGTCCACAAAAGAGGATTACTATCGAACACTTGGTCAATCTTCGATGGGGTGGCATTCCTCCTCACATGAGCTTCTACCTTGGTGGAGTTACTTTTTAGGTCATATCAAGACCGCTTACCAGGAGTTAAAGGATCGAGTTGAAATAGCGTCCGAAGATTCAAAAACCTCGCTCGTTAAGGGGTTGGTCAGCGAGGTATCTGGTGATTTTTCAATATCTGATATTCTTAAGCTGCAGCCCAGCCTTGATCGCGAAATCGTTAAAAAAACCCTGGGTAAATTAAGAAAAGAAGGCTCCATAGTCCTGATAGGAAAAGGGAGGGGGGCCAAATGGAGGCTGCGCAAAAAATAACCCACAAGGAAAAGCTATCCAAGGCTATCGAGGACTGTAGCTGCTTAAGATGTCCTTGAGGTGGGGTCTGAGGGGGTGAGAGGCTTGCCTGAGGATCTTTTGGCAGATCTCTTGGCTGAGCTCGTAGTCCTTGGGGTTGCCGGTTTCTAGACAGAGGAGCTCGGGCTCAACATGGGCGATCACCTTGGCCTGGCGCTGTTGAATGGCCGGCAGCAGGCCGTCGTAGATGATATTTTTCCCCAGATCAAAATCAAAAAGCGATCGTGACACCAGCATAATGCCAGAGTAGTGCAAGGGCTTGAGCGAAGGCCCGGAGGACTTCAGGCCAAAGTCTTTGATCTGGCCCTTGTCATCCACCCAGACTGCGCCAAAGTCGATTCCCGCCTGGGGGTGGGGAACAACAAGCAGAGTGGCCAGTGCAGATTCCTGTAGATGTCTTTGTTGAAGTTGCTCCAGGCAGCTTAAGGGCTTGGGCATCAGGCAAACTGAGTCTCCATTGAACAGCCAGACGTGGTCACAGCCTTTAAAAAAACCCTGCTCAAAGGCAAACTTGAGTCCGCCACCACTGCCGAGCAGAGCCTCTCGCTCATGGCTGATGTGCATAGGGGGAGAAGAGCTTCCGGAGCGCCCAACAGAGCTGAGGGCCTCCATCTGCCCGAGGGCCTCAATGAGGGTCTCAGGCCGATGGTGGACATTGACGACCTTGGAGCTGAGAGCGAGTTGGTTGAGGAAGTAGTGGGAAAAGGCCAACATGGGAATATTGAGAAAGGGCAGTGCGGGTTTTGCGACCTCTTCGGTGAGAGGCCTGAGTCGCTCGCCGTAGCCTGCAGCAAAAATCATGGCCCCAAAGCCAGTCATGGGCCCTCACTCCCCTCTGAGAGGTCGCGCTCAAAGTCCTGCTCCAAGAGCCCGCGGTCGACAAGGACAGAGGAAAAGTCCTGAAACTCAGGAAAGTGTTCCAGAGTGGAGGCCACTCTTCCTAGGGTAGGCTGAATGTACTTTAGGTAGCGCAAATCTTGGCGGGTATTATAGAAGCTCGCAAAACTGCCACAGGCCTTAAAGCAACGCTGCAGGCTTTGAATTAGAAAAACAGAGTCAAACTGATCCCGTGAGAACTGGGCAGGCAAATAAGGTAGGGCCTTTTGCAAATAGTCCTCGACAATTAAGCTCTCCAGATCGTCTCCGAGCTGAACATAGGAGTCGCAGACCAAGCTGACGAGGTCATATTGAATGGGGCCCAAGCGAGCATCTTGAAAGTCGATCACGCGCATTTGGCCGAGCTTGAGCATCAGGTTTCGCGAATGATAGTCCCGGTGGGCGATAAACTTAGGTTCATGGTCAAGCCTAAGGCAGATCTCTGCAAACACATTTTGCAGGGCCCTTTCCTCCACTTCAGAGAGCTCCACTCCGGCGAGCTTGCGGATCAGGTGCTCAAGGCCGTAGTTCATCTCCCACAGAAACTTCTCCTGGTCGAACTGGATATCAAAGGCCCTGCAGGGCTCGCTCCTGTCGGCCGTGGAGTGAAAGTGAATTTTAATCAGCTCATCCACAGCCTGACGGTAAAAGGGCAGGCTGGTCATGGGGTCGTTGTTCTCCCAGAACTTTCGCTCGAGGGTCAGGTCCCCCAAGTCCTCCAGCAGCACGAGTCCCTGTTCAGGACTGAGGGCCAGGACTTCAGGCACTTTGACCTTGTGTTTTTTAAAGTGCCTTTGGACGCTGAGAAAGGGGTAGTTGTCAGGATCCTCAAAGGGCTCCCAGGACATCAAGACAAAGCTGGACTGTCCCATGACCACCCGAGAATAGCGGCGGTTGCTGGCGTCTCCGGCCAAGGGAATCAGCTCAAGGTCAGTTTGGCCGAGGGCCTGAGTGAGAAAGGACAAGGTGTCTGCCATAACTGACTTTAATTATGCCCAGAGCCAGTGTCTCAAGACAAGTCCATTCGTGGCTTTCACTGTTCCTATTAAGCATCGAAAAGGCGTTGATGGTCTTTAGAAAAACGCCTTTCCAGCGTCTGCAATCCGGTCAGATTGATGTAGGAGCCGCGGTTGAGGCTTTGAGTGAGCTGAAGGTGAGCGCTCTGCTGAGAGAGCCGAGTGAGCTGAGTGTCGCAGCTGCCGGCAATGATCAGGGGGCCTAGCTGGCTGGGACTTATGGACTTGGACTGCCTATTGAGCAGCTCACTTAAGGCCTCGGCCTGCTGAGTAGAGAGCCTGTTCAGGTCAGCAATGAGCAAGGTGATAGAGTTGAGCTCCATAAGCTCGTCCACCTGACTGGAGAGGGCAAGATCGAGTTGATGATACTCAACCAAAGCCAGTCCTCGGTGGGCTTCGTGAAGCTCAAGGGCCGCTTTGAGCAGCTGGGCCTTTGTTTTGTATTTAATCAGGTAGGGGCCTCGGGTGGGGACTTGTGAGGACTTCTCCTCTAGGGGCAGAGCTGCCTCCAAGGTGAGGCTGACAAAGTCGTGCAGGCGCTTGATTTCAAGGGGAGTCAGATCAGGGCCTGAAGTCAAAGCCTGGCCACTGGACTCTGATTTTTTGCGGCGAATTTCAACGACCCCAGTGACTGAGCCATTTTGCCACAGGGGAATGTACAGGCGTTGGTCCAAGACAATGGGCTGCTTGCTGTGAGCAAGATGCAAGAGCAGGCGAGCTCGGCTCTGTTGAGGCGCTGAAATTAAGCGGAGCCGATGGAGGGGAAAGTACAGCATCTCACAGTCATAGTGCTTTTCAATCAGCTGACGGAGCTTTTGAAAGAGCCGCTCGACCTGCTGAACAGAGTTCGTATTTAAATTGAGGTCAGTGTCCATCCACATAGTTGACTGAACACTAAGGCAAGAGCTGTGCCGTTTTTTGGCAGGGCCTCTCGGGCCAGGCTGAGCCTCCCCTAAAAGCCTAGAATCACAAAAGAAGTTTTGGTAAGGGCGAGCCCTCAAAGGGCTCAGGTTGAGGCCCTCGGCCCCCTCTTTAGAGCCTGAAGAAGGTCCTAACTTTTATGCAGTTGAGAAATAAATTCCTGCTAGCTCTTGAAGGGGATCAATGCCCGTCTACTTCAGCATCTTGCGCTTGTCGAGGTCGTACTTTTCCACCTTCATGATCAAACCGGCGCGGCTGATCCCTAGTTCCTTGGCTAGCTTCGACTTGTTCCAGCCGGTGCGTCGCAAGCCCTCCTGGATCATCTGTCTTTCCAGCTCTTCAAGGGCATCTTTGAGTTTTCCGTGAACGCGAGTGCCCTGGACCTTGTTGCGGTCGCCCTGCTCCAAGATTTTTGGGGAGAGCATCTCGGCTGCGATCTTGCTCTCAGGGCCGCTCAATACCAGAGCTCGTTCCATTTCGTTTTGCAGCTCGCGCACGTTTCCGGGCCAGGCGTAGTCGTAGAGCTTTTCAAGGGCTCTTTTGGTCAGAGTCTTTCTGTTGTCTCCGGTTTGCGCCTTGTTGAGGAAGAACTCCGCTAGCAGTGGGATATCCTCTTTGCGCTCGCGAAGTGGGGGGACCAAAATATTGATAACGTTTAGGCGGTAGTAGAGGTCTTCCCTAAAGGTCCCCTCTTCGACCATCTGCTTGAGAGGTCTGTTGGTGGCGGCGATGATGCGCACATCCGCTCGACGGATCTCAGTTGCACCCACGGGAATAAAGGTGCCCTCTTGAAGCACTCGAAGAAGTTTGACCTGCATGGTAGGAGAGGTGTCACCAATCTCATCCAAGAAGAAGGTTCCCTTGTCGGCCATTTCAAACAGACCCTTTTTGTCCTTCACAGCACCGGTGAAAGACCCCTTGACGTGTCCAAAGAGCTCTGACTCCAACAGGTTGTCGTTAAAGGCCGAGCAGTTCTGAATAATAAAGGACTTGTCCTTGCGATGGGAGTTGTAGTGAATGGCCTTGGCGATCAGCTCTTTTCCAGTTCCGTTTTCCCCCTGGATCAAGACCGTGCTATCGGCCCCTTTTATTTTGTCTAAGAGGGAGTAGAGACTTTGCATGGGCTTGGACTTTCCAATCATGCTGTCGTATTTGTAGCGACTGCCCAGCTCTTTGTTCAGCTCCTTGATGCGGTTTTCACGGCTGCTGATTTCAAGGTGCAAAGTGACCACCTCTTGGGCCACCAGTTCCACCAAGTCCAGAAAGTGCTCACGGTCGGCTTCGTCTACAAACTTCAAACGGGAGACGGCTTGCTCTATCAGGTTGGCCGAAGCTCCAAAAATGCCCAATCGCTCTTGGACTTCACTTAACCTTTGAGGGCTGTCCCCGTCTTTGAGAAAGCCCAAAGCCACCACGCTGCCCATAAACTCGTTGTCGATAAGGATGGGAACAATGGCCACGTCAAAGCCGCCTGCGTCCCATTTGCGAACGGCGGAGCGGTTGTCTGAGTTGCGCAGGTCATGAAGGGACTTTTTGACGAGATCACTCAGGCTCTCTGTGACGTTTTCCTTGTCCAGGAGAAACTGCACAGCGGGGTTGCAGTACTTGGAGGAGTTGAGTCCCTTGCCTCTGAGTTGGCCTTGCTCGTCGGTGAAAACTACGTCAATGTTCCACCAGGAGTTTAAAATTTGTTTGAGTTTTTTTATCACATGGATATGTTCAAACTCATCCCAATTTATCATAGGAAAGACCTCCGTCTAATTTTTCAACAGATCAATTTGCTACATTGATCTTATCGTCAAAAACTTAGACGGCTTTAATTTCAAATCCGCTGGGGCGGCAAATCTGCACCTAAGTCATAGGGAGAGGTCTAGGGGCTATGTCCTAGAGTCCCGCTTGGAGTTGGTGAAAGCGAAAGTATTCACCCTGCCGGTCCAGAAGGTCCTGGTGAGGTCCCTGCTCGACAATCTCACCTTTTTTTAACACCAAGATACGACTGGCCTTGGCTATGGTGGAAAGTCGGTGAGCCACGACAAAGGCCGTGCGGCCCTGAAGGAGGTGGTCGAGTCCCTTTTGCACCTCCTGTTCGCTTTCGGAGTCCAGGGCACTGGTGGCCTCGTCTAGTATCAGGATGGGGGCATCTTTAAACAGGGCACGGGCAATGCTCAGGCGCTGCTTTTCTCCGCCGGAGAAGTTACTGCCCATGTCGCCCACCCGGGTTTGGTAGCCCTCAGGGGCCTTTTCAATAAACTTGTGGGCGTTGGCAGAGCGAGCGGCGTCGGGAACCAGGCTTGGATCTTTGCTAAAGTCCCCGGCGTGAATATTGCGCTCCACTGTGTCGCTAAACAAAAATACGTCCTGACTGACCAAGGCCACATGGGCCCGCAGTTCCTTGAGATCAAAGTCCTTGAGGCAAGTGCCGTCAATGAGGATCTCTCCCTCGGTGGGGTCAAAAAAGCGAGCCAGAAGGTTGACCATCGTGGATTTTCCTCCACCGCTGGGGCCAACCAGGGCGATGACCTCCCCTCGTTTGACGGTGAGGTTGATCTTTCTCAGGACGGGCTCTTGATCAAAGGCAAAGGAGACATTGCGAAACTCAATGGTCTGCCAGTCCTTGGGAAAGGGCAGGGGAATAGGAGCCTGGGGCACGACTCTTCGATCCTCTAAAATGGAGTACATACGGTCTAAAGCCACCGAGGTCTGTTGAATTTTAATATAGCCGTCCTGGAGCTTTTTGATCGCGTCCTGAAGCAGTCCAATGGCAAAGGAGAAGCCAATAAAATCTCCAACCGTGAGGTGGCCGGCAAAGATCTGCATGCCAATATAAACCAAAATGACCGCGAGAGTGAGTGCAGCTAAACTCTCTGAGACCGGGCCTCCGGCCTCTTCTCGGGCGATAATTTTTTTGCGCGAAGCCAGATACTTGTCGGCCTCCCTTTCAAAGCGGCGGCGCATTTCCGACTCGAGGTTAAAGGACTGAACGATGCGTGTGCCATCCAGGCTCTCTTTGAGAGTCTTGGTCAGGTCCTCCATGGCCTCTTGATTGATGTGACCGTACTTTCTAAGACTCATGGCCAGCTTGCGCAAGATGGAAGTGATCACGGGCAGAGCTAAAAGAACAAAGACAGTGAGTTTCCAGTCAATGTAGATCAAGTAGGCAAAGGCAAAGACAGCCATAAAGGGCTCACGCATAAGATCAGCCACCTTGTGGGTGCCATTTTGAATGATGCTGATGTCATTGAGCATGCGGCTGATGAGGCCCCCAGAGCCGGTGATAAAGCTCTGAAAGAAGCTCAAATTAAGACCCAGGTACTTGTTCATCAGCTGACGGCGCAGGTTCACGGAGATCAGATCCGAAATGTACTTCATCCAGTAGAGGTGAAAAAACCTTCCCACACTGGCTAAAATCCAAATCACCGCAATGGCTGCCGGGATCTGGTAGGCTCTGTCGAGGTGACCCCCCGTCCAGGCCCCTTCCAGTTGACGGGTGAGTTCTGGCACCACGGCCTTGAGCGCACTGGTCAGCGCACCAATTAGCAAAACCACTAGCAAACGATTTTTATAGGGCTTGAGCTCCGGCCAAAGCCTCTTCCACACCAATTTCATAGCCTTCACTTCTCCAGGTCTTTTGTCCTAGCCGAGCTGGGCGCAGTATTCCTTTAAATAGCGACCCGTATAGCCCTTCTTACTTTTCATTAGCTGTTCGGGCGTGCCCTGGGCCACAATCTTACCCCCACCTTCTCCGGCTTCGGGGCCGAGATCAATCACATAATCGGAGTTTTTAATCACTTCAAGGTTGTGCTCAATTAGCAGCACGCTAGCACCCCCCTCAATGAGCTTATTGAGAACCTTTAACAGCAGATGCACCTCTTGAAAGTGCAGCCCTGTGGTCGGCTCATCCATAATGTAAAGAGTGGCCTTTTGCTGAGACTGACTGAGCTCCTTTGCCACCTTCAGGCGCTGGGACTCGCCTCCACTCAGAGAACTTGCCGTCTGGCCCAAGCGCAGATAACCGAGGCCCACCTCTTTGAGCACAGAAAGGGGTTTTCTAATGTTCGGGTAATTGACAAAAAAGTCCATGGCCTCAAGGGCCGTCATGTCTAAAATCTCGGCGATATTTTTGCCCTTGTAAGTGATCTCCAAAACCTCGGGTCGGTAGCGCTTTCCATCGCAGGCCTCACAGGTGATTTTGATATCGTCCATAAACAGCATATCGATCACCTCAAAGCCAAGCCCTTTACAGAGGGGGCAGCGTCCCCCTTCCACGTTCAGCGAAAAGGTGCCAGGCCCGTAGCCCCGGTTGCGCGCCTCTTGGCTTGAGGCCATCACACTGCGAATGGCATCAAAGACCTTAAGATAGGTGACGGGGCTGCTGCGCGCCGTTTTTCCTATGGGGCCTTGGTCGATAAACACTAAGTTTTTAACCAAACCTGCGCCTTCGATAAAGTCATAGGGCTGGTTGGGAAGGAACTCCAAGCCCAGCTCTCGGGCGAGAGCCGGGTAGAGGGTCTGCCCGATCAGGGTGGACTTGCCAGAGCCACTGACCCCTGTGACAGTGACCAGCCGGTTGAGCGGAATTTCCAGATCAACATTTTTCAAATTGTGGCCGCGACAGCCGGCCAATTTGATCTTGTAGCGAAAGCTCTCCAGCTCCACCGGGCGGGGCTCCCTTAAGGGCAGCCAGGGCCGCTGAGGCGCCAAAAACCTGGCCGTATTGGAGTCGGGGCAGGTGAGGAAGTCCTGACTGAGTCCTGAAAAAATCAACTCTCCACCCAGGTGACCAGAGCCCGGGCCCATTTCAATCACATGGCTGCTGTTTTTAATCACGTCTTGGTCGTGCTCCACTACCACCAGAGTGTTGCCCAGATTGCGTAACTGTTTGAGCAGGTGAATCAATCTGTCATTGTCGCGGGGGTGAAGGCCCACCGTGGGTTCGTCCAGTACGTACAGAGTCTGAGACAGGCCCATTCCAAGCTGGTTGGCCAGGCTCAGACGCTGGTACTCTCCACCAGACAGCGTTCGGGTGGGGCGGTCCAGAGTCAAGTAGCCCACGCCCACATCGCAGAGAAACTGAAGGCGTGAGCGCAGCTGTCTTAAGGGCTCGGCACAGATCTTCTCCTGTTCAGGCGAGAGGCAGAGCCTGTCTGGAAGCTGATTGGCAAAATCCAACAGCTCCATCAGAGTCATTGGGCCCAGGTCGCTAATGGAGCGGCCGTCCAGCAGCACCTGACGGGCTTCGGGCCTAAGCCTTGTTCCCTTGCAGTCCGGGCAGGTGAAGGGGCTTTTGTAGCGAGCCAAGAACACCCTGACGTGCATCTTGTACTTTTTGGTCTCCAGATACTCAAACAAACCCAGCACGCCGTAGAAGTCCCCATCTCCCTCCCAAATCTTCTGGCGCTGCTTGGGTTTGAGCTCCTCCCAGGGCGTGTGCATGTCGATCTTGGCCTTTTTGCAGTAGGTCCTCAGTGCTTTGCGATCACCGGCTGCAGAGGGCATAGCAAAGGGCTCAAGGGCCCCTTCAGCCAGGCTTCGCTTGGGGTTGGGCACAACCTTGGCCTCATCGATGCTCAATAAGTTGCCAAAGCCCTTGCAGGTGGGGCAGGCCCCCACCGGACTGTTGAAGCTCAACAGGGCCGAGGTGATAGGAGGCAATTGGTAGTTGCACACCGAGCAAGAGGGGTCTCCACTGAGCAGCAACTGTTGGGCCTCATGGGAGTCAGGGGAGAGAGCGACCACCAGGGCCTGAGGCGAAGTCAGTCCGCGATTGAGTTTGAGCGAGGCGGAAAAGGCCTGGCTGAGCGAGTCCACCAGCCGATCTCGGCTGTCCTCGTTAAAGCTCATTCTATCCATCACCAGGTAAAAGGTGGTTTTGGGAAGAGGCTTGTTTTTTTTCACCAGCTCACTGAGCTCAATCACTTCACCCAGGGGGGCGGTGGAAAACTCCTGCCCGGCTTTCACTTTTGCCTGTGCCTTCGCCTTGGCCTCCCGCTTCGGCTTGTAAATCCTCAAGTAGCCCTGCTTTCGGCAAAACTCCATAAGCTCAGCCCCCTGGATCAGTCTCTCCTTTTCCAGCACGGGGCTGAGGACGTAGCCTCTCAGGTCCTGGAAGTTGGCAAGCACTCGAGGGGCAGCTGAGGAAGGGGAGTCCTTGATCAGTTCCACATGGTGTTCTGGGCAGTAGGCCCGGCCCAACTTTTCGTAAATCAAGCGCAGATAGTCGATGACTTCAGTGGCCGTGCCCAAGGTGGAGCGAGAGGATTTGACGGAGTTCTTCTGCTCGATGGCCAGGGCCGGAGGGATATTGTCAATTCCCTCGATGTCAGGCTTGGGGGCTTTGTTCAAGAACTGCTTGCTGTAGTTGGACAGGCTTTCGATATAGCGTCGCTGTCCTTCTGCATAGAGAGTCTCAAAGGCTAGGGAGCTTTTTCCGGATCCACTGGGCCCACAGATCACAGTGAACGAACCCAAGGGAATGCGAACCTCAACCCCCTTGAGGTTGTTTTGCTTCGCCCCCCAAATGTGAATGTCCTTCATTCAAACAGGTCCTCTTTGTAAAAATCCTGATCCTCTTGCAGGCGACTGTCCGTTGAGACCGTGGAGGGCTCTGTGCCCTCCACAAAGGCCTGCTGAACCACTTGTTCTGATGTGGCTGAGGCCAATTGTCCAGAGGCATTGTCGATATTTGCAAAAACAATCCCCTCAGGAGTGGGGAAGTCTCGCACGGGAAGACCCTCGTGGGCCTTTTTCATAAACTCCACCCAGATCGGCAAAGCGGCGCGTCCTCCCACTTCCCCTCGCCCCAGACTGCGCTCGTTGTCATAGCCCACCCACACTCCCGTGGCGACATCGGGGGAGTAGCCGATAAACCACGCGTCAAAGTAGCCATTGGTGCTGCCGGTTTTGCCGGCCACAGGGCGGCCCAAGGCTCTGGCTCTACCTCCTGTACCTCCGGGTTCGTCCACGGAGGCGCGCAGGATAGAGGTCAGAATATAGGCCGTAGTGGGTCGGAGCAGTTGCTGGGGGTCGCTAAAAAACAATGGGGGCACTTGGCGCTGTCGGCCGCTTGCGATCTTGCGCGTGGCTTCCTCATTCAGCCCCTCTTCAAAGCTCCTCAGTCGAGCCTCCTGCTCTTGGCGAGCCTGCTCCTCGAGCTCCTCCAAATAGGCGAGCCTGCGCTCCTCAAACTCCTCTTCAATGGGCTCAAGTTCCCTTTGAAAACGGTGGTCTATGGACACCCTCTCCATCAGGATCTCCCCACCCAGGGCCTCCACTCGGTGGATCAAAGTGGGTTTGAGCTGCTTGCCCAAGCGGCCAAACTGGGCAAAGGCTCGGGTCATCTCATAGATGGTGACCCCGCTTGAGCCTAAGGCCAGAGTAAAGTCCCTGTTGAGAGGGCTAAAGATTCC
>SKYF01000205.1 GCA_007128005.1 Bdellovibrionales bacterium | reverse complement strand
GGGTGGGAGGGGATCCTCCCTCGGAGGCTTGGCCAAAGAGCCCCTGCTCTTGGGCAAACTTTAGTCCTCCGCCGCTGCCCAAAAGCTGATCCTTTTCCTCGCTCACTTTCAGCTCGGGTGCGGGCCCCAAGAGGGGAAGGACTTGGAGGACAGTCTCTGGCCGGTGGTGAACATTGACCACAGCTTGCTTGACTCCGGTCAGCTTGAGCCAGTGATGGGCATAGCTGATCATGGGCTGGCCCAGAAAAGGCAGAGCCGGCTTGGCCACAAAGTTGGTGTAGGGCTTAAGCCTTTCTCCTCGACCGGCTGCAAAGATCATGGCCGAGGCAAGGTGATCAGCTTTCGGGTTCAAAGTCTGTCTCCAGCAGTCCATGGTCCTGGATCAATTGGGCAAAGGCCCGGTATTGGGGAAAGCCCTCAAGGGCCTGGTGCACCCTCTCAAGAGTGGGCTGGATGTATTTGAGATAGCGCACATCCTGGCGATTATTGAAAAAGCTGGCAAAGCTGCCACAGGCCTTAAAGCAGCGCTGAATGAGTTGGACCTGAAAAATGTGGTCAAAGTGCTCGCGGGAAAAATCCTTGGGCAAATAGGGAGTGGCCTTCAGCAAATAATCCTCCACCACCTCTTGCTGCATCTCGGGACTTAAATTCACATAGGAGTCGCACACCAAGCTCACCAAATCGTATTGCATAGGTCCAAGACGGGCATCCTGAAAATCAATGACCCGCATCTGCCCGAGCTTGAGCATCAAATTGCGGGAGTGGTAGTCCCTATGGGCTATGGATTTGGGCTCTTGGTCCAAAGTCTCACAGATGGAACTAAAATTCTGGCGCAGGGAAGACAGCTCCTCCTCAGAGAGGGAGATCTGCGCCAGTTTGAGAATCAGATGCTCCAAGCCGTAATTCAGCTCCCACATAAACTTCTGCGCATCAAATTTGACCTGAAAGGCCGCACAGGGGCTCTGTCTATCGGCCGTGGCCTGATAGTGAATCTTGATCAGCTCATCAATGGCCTGGCGGTAAAAGATGAGCGAGGCCTGAGGCTCAGCGCTTTCCCAAAATTTTCTCTCTAGGGTGAGGTCTCCCAAGTCTTCAAGCAAAACCAAGCCCTGTTCGGGATCGAAGGCCAAAACTTCGGGAACTTTAACCTGGTGTTTTTTGAAATGTCTTTGCACGCTGAGAAAGGGATAGTTGTCCGGGTCGCCAAAGGGCTCCCAAGCCATCAGAACCCAAGTCTTCTCCCCCATCACCACTCGACTGTAGCGGCGGTTGCTGGCATCTCCCGCTAAGGGGATGAGTTCCAGTTGCGAGGACCCAAGAGCTTGATTGAGGAAAGACATGGTGCTCATAAACTCCCATTGTGCCAAAGATATCGTAGAGGGCACAAGGAGAAATGCGCAAGAAGGACCAGCTGTTGTGGGCTCAGTGCAGAACTTCAGCTGCTGTGTCGGAGTCTAGGCTCTTGAGGGTGAGCTGGTCAGGGAGAGCCAAAAAAGAACTCTGCCGCCTGAGCAGCTTCAGCAGAGAGGCATTGATTTCAGGTCGCTGGCTCAATTCCTTGAGGGAGTGACGACTGCCCACCAGAATGAGTGGTCCTTGATGGGCCTTTGACTGACGCTCTAGAAGTTTCACCAAAGCGGACTGCTGAGCTTGAGAAAGGCGCAGCAGTTCGGGAATAAGAAGTGTCACCGCGTTCAAGTCGGCCAACTGGCGAGAGCAGTGAGCCACTTGGGTGGTCAGTTGATGGTACTCCACCAAGGCAAAGCCCTGATGGCTTTCGTGAATCTCCACAGCCGCTTTCACCAACTGGTGGCGCTCTTGATATTGGAGAAAAAAGGGGTCCTTGGCGAGCTGCCCTGAGCCTATTGAATCTTGGCGAGGTCTTTCGCCAGAGGCATTCAGAATCTCCTGAGCCGCAAGCTCACCCTTGGATTCACTGATCTGCTTTAAGGTGCTGTCCAAAATCAGAGAGACAAAGTCATGGAGTCTTTGAATCTCCGTGGGAGTCAGGGAAAAAAGTCCTTCACCTTTGTTGGAGTTCTTTTTGATTTCCGCCGTGCCTATCACCTTCTGATTTTGCCAAATGGGAATGTAAAGTCGCCCTCCCAGCTCAATGGGCTGCTGGCTGTGGGCCAGATGGAGGAGAAGACGAGCGCGACTGCCCTCAGCGTCCTCTATCAGATCCACATCCACCAAGGGGTAGTAGGTTAGAGCGCAGCCATAGTGCTTATGCACCAGGGCTTTTAATCGCTCAAACAACTGCTCCACTTGGCGCAGAGTGGGTATAGAGGGGAGGGCACGGCTCAACATAGGAGATGTCCTAAGGCAAAAGCTGTGCCGAAAATTGTCACGCCCGGGAGTTTTGCCGTAAGTCATTGATAATATGTTGGTTTATGCTCTTTGACTGGCCTTCGAGAGCCCTCCCAGGAGCTTCCTGGTGGGCTCTGAGGGAGATTAAATTGTGATCAATTGAGAAATTAATTCCGAAATGAGTTATGATTTTCCCGTCTCGACCACTTTGAGGACCCTCCCCTGGTCCACTCGTATAAGCATATCAAAGTCATTCAAAAAGCGCTCATCGTGGGTGATGCATACCAAAGTGCGGCCAGAGAACTCCTTTAAGATCAATTTCCAACCCTGGCTGGCCACATGCTCATCCAATGCTGAGGTGGGCTCATCTAAGATAGTGATGGGTCGACCAGCGGCCAGGCCTCGCAGTAGTGAAAGTCTCTTTCCCTCTCCCCCGGAGAGGCCATTCACCTCTAGAGGCCGGTCTGGGGAGTCGGAACTGTAAACGGATCCTAGGAAAAGGCCTTCTGTCCAAGTCCTAAGCTGCTCTGTGCTCGTCACAAAGTGTTCCAGGAGGACAGCTCGGCTCAGAGGTCCAGATAGAAATTCAGGGTCTTGTAGGGCCACGGCCATCGCTTTAGTCAGATCCTCCGCTGAAATCTTGAGGATATCTCGCCCTCCCAACTCAACCACACCTCTGGTTTTATAGATTCCTGCGATGATCTTGCTCAGAGTTGTTTTTCCAGAGCCCGTCCTACCCACAATGGCCACCTTACTGCCGAAGGGAATACTTATCTCAAAAGGGCTTTCCAGAATCAGTTTGCCCTCCGGCGTGTGATACTTAAAGGGCTTGATCCGCAAATCATAGGAGGAGGGGGAGGTCACTTTATAGGCTGGCAGGTCGGCTTCACGAAATTCTTCATAATCTAAAATGCGATCAAAGTTGAACTTGTCCGCCTTGAACTGATCCAAAGTTTGATAGGCTTCGGCCATCACTGAGACATTGCCCATGAAAAGGGTTGTGAGAGTAAAGATCACCACAAAATCCCCAAGACTCAAAGCCCCTTCACCGCCCACTAAAAATATTCCCAGCCCCAGGGCACTCACAGTGGCTAAAGTGATAACCGTGGCCTTGAGTGTTCTTGCCCATTCCGAGGCATAGGCCAAGTTTGTGGCTTTGCCGGCGTAATCTCCATAGGCCTGGTTCAGCCTTCCGGCCCCAGAGAGCCAGGCACCAAAAATCTTCAAAGTCTGGGCGCTCTGGAAAACCTCAGCAAAGCGATCGCCAATCTCATCTTCAGCATCATTGACCTTGTCAATAAAGGGTCTACGCCAGCGCACCGTTTTTTGTGCCACCCATGCAAAGAGGATGGTGTAAAGACCTAGCACCAGCAGGATGGGCCAGCCAGCCAGAGTCAACAGGTAAGCCCCAATGAGACTAACTTCAATGACCGCGGGAAAGACGACGGTGAAAGCAAAGACCATGAGCTTTTCATAGGCCATAATTCCCCTCTCGGAGGCCTTCATCACTGATCCAATTCGGGAGCTCTGAAAAAAACTGAAATCTTTCCGCAGAATTCTCTGAGACCAATCCACCGAGGCGGCTCTGATCATATCTTGCACAACCAAAGCCAAATAGCGGCTCTGCCAAGGGAGGATGAGCAGTTTGAGAAGAGCCAAGACAATCAAGAGCCCCAACCAATAATACAGTTGGCCACCCTCTCCGCCGATCTGATCTATCACCCGTCCAATCACGATTGAGGGCAAAACCCCCAATGCTCGGGCCACCAGTACGGCCAAAGCCACCAAGAGAATGGTTATAAGGTGTTTTTGCCCATATTTTAGAATCAGCTGTCTGACTTCTTTCATTTTTTTTTGGTTTGTTGACAATGCCTTTCTGGCTAGGCCTTTCAGCAAATTCTGGGCCAAGTGTATTTACTCCCAGTTTAGGGCTAAATTTGAGATGAGGGGTGCCAAGTCTAAAATTGGAGGGCCTATTGCCAGCCGGGAGTTTTAGTGCCATTACAAGAGTCCACTTCGACCGCTTAACTGCACTCCATAAATAGGTCTAAAATATGGAGCATAGTCCACAGATTACTTAATCCATCAAAATCACAGAGTTTTTTTGTTTTTGGAGCTCGGGAACGGGGAAGTCGACCTTTCTTAAGCAACAGTTTGAGGCCCCATTCTTTTACATTAACCTCCTAGAGGATAAGTGGGAGTCTAGATACCTCCGTCAGCCTGACCTGTTGAAGAGCGATCTGTCGGCCCTTCACCCCAAACACAGTGCTTTAATTAAATAACAAATCTTGTTTCATCACCCGTCTGCCAGGGCAAAAAGTCTCTTAAAAGACACCGCCAAACATGCACATTCTGTAACTCCAGCGGTACAGCCGAAAGAAGGCGAATCTGACCCTCAGGCCAAGACTGATTTTGAATTTGGGATATCCTTTCCAAAGCCTTTTTGCCATTACGGCCATAGTATTTGACTCGCTCAGATAGCCAGTTTTTAGCTTCCTCATTCGACTTTTTCTGAGAGACCTCAAAATTATTAAAATTCCTCCAGGCCTCTAGAATACCATGATCCCAACCCATTAATTTCCCTGAAGTGACTCTTGAGCCAGGAAAAACTCCGTCTCCTTTCAAGCCAATCACAACATAAAATTTAAACCGAAAAGGTCTTCCGCTAACTGATACAGTTAGATCCTTGCTAAAAAATTTGGTATCATCAAATTGACTCATGAAATACTGACTTAATGGGTCCATGGAAACACTGAGAGGGTTTTCCTCTATAAGGCCCTTCTCATAGTCTACCCACTGTGACCAGGCCCATCTTTCAACTCCCTCACAAATAGCTCTATTTTTAGTGGTCACGTTATCAAAGCCTGCGGCAAATCCTGAGGAAGAGGGAAACTCATCAAGAAGAAACCGATCTTTAAGACTCTGGTCACGACTAAGCTTTTCAACAACGACGCGCTCCAGTGCTTCCGCAATTGCTATCCTTCTAGCGATTTCTCGACGCGGATGAGTTCCACCACTAATTGGATAATTTGAATCGGAAAAACAATAAGAATGCCACCCCAGAACTCGCCCCTCTTTTAGAATCGGCTGCTCTTTAATTCGTTCAAAGCCAATTCCGGAGTCTAAGATAAAAGATTGAACAGCTCTTCCATCTAGGATCACCTAGACCTCCGAATTAGATCTAAGCGGGGATGATTGGTCCCTAGGCTTTCATTCAAACTCTCCAAATCGGCGGACTGCAGCCACAATACCCCCGAATGAAACAAGGGGACCACAGCTGATTGGGAGTTCACAATTTCCTCAAATTTTTGAGCTATCTCAAGTCTTAAACTTCTGTCCTCCATCGCTGAAGGGCCCCCCGCTTGAAGAAGCCGGCAGACTTGGTCTCCTGGATCTGGAAAACTGACTCCAAGTTGAGTACAGAACATCATCTGTATAGCATTTTCGATAAAGGTAGCCCCAGTATCTACTGAAGAGATTCTGAGATCATAATGCTGGTTAGAGGTCAATTGGACTCGCCAATCAGGCTGCGAGCGATCCACAACTTCAAATTCTGATTTTAAGCCCATTTGGCTTGCCACAATTGAAATTGAATTACGCAAGGCCTCTCCCATTTGTGCGTTGAGATTGTCTGGAAGTGCAACTCGAATCATGTCACTTACACGCTGAGAGGAATCCTCACCACCAACTTCAGAGTAAGTCCAACTTCTTGAACTGTTAGCATAAAAGCCCCTTGCAAAATAATAGGCCGCCCTCTGAGGTACCTCGGCAGACAGGTGCGCCCTGATTCCAGCAGCAAATCGGGCCCTTATTTTGGAATCAAAAAAAACTGACTCCTCGTTATCGGCCGCCAGAATGGCCGCCGTGAGAACAGTTGGAGCCGTGGTAAAAGCAGATAAATGACTGAAATCAGCCGGAACCTGCCCCAGGGATGATCCGATCCTCACTAAAACCCCTAAACGATCTGGAACCTCGTCTATTGAACAAACTCCTACAAGAACCCGATCGAAGCCATTCTCACTTTTTGACAAAGAACTTCCTCTGCGACGTAGAAGGATCTGGCTATTGTTTTCCACGCTCTCAATTTCAAAGGATCCAGAAAAAGCAAATTTTGAAAACTCATCAAGGGAAACCCCATGGGGATGATTCTCTGGCCAGAATCCGAAATAGACCATTCTCAGAACTTCTAATAAGTCTTGGGGAGGAGTTGAAAATTCAAATACAACTGAACTATCTTGGTGGAATAAACCCCGAATTGTCTTGGCTTGAGCGGATGTATATTCCGCCCACCCAACCAACTTGTCGAAAACAACAACACCCAATGAATCTGATATCCACTTTAAGCGATTAGTCAGTTGAGCGACAAACCGTTGCGCAGTAATTGGGTCTCCAAAGCTGTCAGCTAACCCTTCCCGAATTGGAAAAATCCATTTTTTTTCGTCTTCACTTACCTGCCATCCGCTTGCCAAATACGGTTCAATTCTTCCTGTCAAATTGGGCTTAACTAGGGTACCGATTAAATTACTGAGTAAGTTCTGATTTTCAAAAATATCTGAATCTTTTAAAAGTAGAGAGAATCGAAACTGAGACTTTAAGCTGGCCTGGGGAAGGCAGATAAAAAATGAAAGAATGTCTTCTTGACTACCTTGAAATTGTCCACTCATTGTATGCCGCCATGAGCTCTTCATCCATATCCAACTCATCAACGAAGCAGTCAAAGCAGCTAAAATCAATGAAGATATTATTTTCATAAATGTGGAACTCATCTAGAAGTAACCTTTCGATAAACACTCCCTCCTCAAGGAGCCTTTTCAGTTCTGCAGTTATCAGTCGTTTCTCTAGCCGAGTGGAGTTATGATGGTTCTGGTCTTGATTTGAACCTAAGGAAAAGCCAGCAATTGGCCAACAAGCAATAAGCGAAAAAAACTTTTTTATTTTCATATTTCCCTCTTCCTTAGGCTTGAGTAAGCTACCAATTTAAGCTACAAAGCGTCAAGATGGCCCATTTAAATAAACCTTATGTTGAAAATAATTCATAAAGCTCCGACCTCAGGTCTATTATGGATGTTTCTTATCGTTGGCTTTAGCGGCTGGGCTATCATTGCGCACCTGATGTTCAAAAGGATCTTCTATGCCGAGAGTGAGCAGATTGGAAAAGTTATTGCCAGTCAGTTTCGAACTGAAGTTTCCCTGAACAATTATGAGTTAGCAGTCCGCAGTTTAAATGAGCTTGAAAAGGGTCGTTTGATAACCTGTCCAAAGGTTGTATTAAACAATTTTGAAACTGAAGTCGTCATTTTGGATCGCTCTGGCCCCTCGAATTGTGCCTCATCTCTCAGACTAACACCTTTTCTTGCTCATGAGAGCTTTGAAGCTGTCTCATTAAGCGGCCAACTGTACAGGCTGTCTTACAATTATCTTGCCTCAACAGGCTTGCAAGTTGGATACCTCGTAACCTTGTTATCTGGCTTTCTAATGAGTATCGGTGGACTCTTTGCTTTTTCCCAAAGAGAGAGGTTTCTGAACCAAGTCGGTCTTGAAAAAATGCGAGCCGCAGAAAAAATAGAGGCTCAGGCACAACAAGTGGCCCACGATATACGATCGCCTCTAACAGCTTTACGTGCTGCAGTACAGCTGGCTGAAGAATCAACATCAGACTCTACTAGAGAAATTATTGAAAAAGCAGCTCATCGGATCGAAAACATCGCCAGAGATATCTTGGAACAGGCTCGGCTTAAGAAGAGCGGTACCTACCCTACTTTTGAAGGATCGGAGGGAAAGGGGGCATCCCAACCAGAGTCCAAGGAATTTTCTAGAGGTGGAAAACTGGTAGAAATTAATCTCAAGAATTTAATTGGGAATCTTGTTAGGGAGATGAACCTTGCCTATCCATCTAAAATTGCCGCCAACCTGCCCGAGTTTGATATTATTGTCTTTGGAATTGAAACCGAGATTGAAAGAGTATTATCAAATTTGATAATTAACGCTCTTCAATCGATTGGTGATGGGGATCGGGTCATAGTCACTCTGGACTCCCAAGACAATATGGCTCTTATTGAGGTTAGAGACCGAGGGCGTGGAATTCCCCCAGATGTATTGCCCCATATCTTCAACAAAGGCTTTAGTTACGGTAAAGATGACGGTACCGGCCTGGGACTTTTTCACGCCAAAATGACTATAGAGAGCTGTGGAGGAAAAATTAATGCAAAGTCTTTGGTTGGCAGAGGAACAACTTTGTCGATCAGCCTTCCATTGGCAATGGTTAGATCTGATTCTGGGTAGGAATGTCTGTGGGGGTCAAGTGAATTGTCCCACTGCCATGCATGCGCAATATTATTTTGTTACCTAATTTGCACCAATTCATGGGGGGGCATTAGCAACATCTATTCGATGTCGATCTACCCTAGCTTTAATTTGAATTTTATACTTATCACTGCCAATAGATGTGTACAAACTTAAAAGTCTTTTGTTTCCACCTCACCAAATTCATACCAGCTTGGATAAGGCTTATGAGAACTTTGCCTCCATGCAAGGCGCTGGTATACCGGAGACTCAAGTGGCCGATGAATTTGAGCGGGTAATCGATGTTCTCATAGAAAAGGATCTAATTGAGATTAATGAAAATGAAGTATTATCCAAAATATTTAGTGCTTTTTAGCATTCTAGTGGTAGGAGTTCATGTGACCGCTTTCAAGGAGCGGCAACGTTTTGAGAAAGGAACAATTTCTATGTTAAAAGTAGCTTATCCTAGTCCATGGGTCTCAATTGAGCCGGGGTTGCAACACACTCTTGTGGGTGATCTCTTGCTAAGTAATCAATTTGAATCCTTAACCGGTGTCAGCGCCACCGGAGTGACAATTCCTTTGGCCGCCAAAAAGTGGGAAATTTCGGAGGATTTTAAAACATTCCGCTTTCAGATTGATACATCGCGAACCTTTACGGACGGAACAAAGCTCTCAGCAGCTCATGTGAAAGAGGCCTGGCAACAAGCTCTTAAAAAGCAACCCGTCTCAGCCAATCCAGGAGTGCTAGGTCTTTTTTATAGAGTGGAAGGCTTTGAGACCTTCTCAGAAACGGGTGATCTTTCTGGCTTAAAGGTAATCGACGAGGAAACCTTGGAGCTTCGTTTGACCATGCCCATGAGAACGGCCTTAGAGAACTTAATGAGCAGTCGATTTGGGATTTTTAAAACCTCCACGGATGGAAACTACATAGGCACAGGGCAATTTCAACTGAACCAAACAGCCGATAACAAAGTGCTTTTAACACCTAGAAAGGACGCCAATGCTCAGTCCGACCAAAGCACTAAGATCCCACAGATTGAAGCCCGCTATTTGTCCTATCCGGAAAGTATTCAGGCTTTGTTAGATGGGGATGTCGAGGCCATTGCCTACACCCTGGCCGTAGCAAAAATCGCGGATCAGCTCCTTCACCCAGAGGTTGAACTTGTGATCGGTCAGGAAGCGGCTCATGTTGGAATTGGACTAAACTCTACCCAACAATCTATATTTTCTCAAAAGCAAATGAGACAGGCTTTTCAAGACCTCATCTTTGAGGTTTTGCAAAGGGACTCCGGGTCCTTACCCAGCCCTAAGTTATTCAGTCAGGACCTACAGTTTTTTCTTCCCTTGCAGGCGGGCAGAATATCCCCTGAGGAGGCGCAGGAGATTATTTCTCAGGGCAAACAACATCGGGAGGAGCTCCTTCGGCAGGCAACCAAGAGGCCATTGCGGGTGGGTTACCTGCCTTGGCAAGAGAGCTTTGTCGACCTCTTAAGAGAAGCAGGTCTGGCTATTGACCCTGAGGCCAAACCCCTAGATATGGGTACCTACCTGAAGCTCCTTTACAGTTTAGAGGGCCCAGACCTCATCATCCAAAACTTTGGAATGTCCGGATCAGATCCTGACGGCCTCTACAACAAGTTTGGAGAGCATGGAGGTATCAAGACTCCCTATGTGTTCAGCGAGCCAGTCGCCGTTTTATTAGAAGAGGGAAGATCTCTGACCAATGCAAAAGCCATTGATGAGCATTATCAAAAGGTCAACCGGTCCTTGTTGTCTGAGGTGCCCATGGTGCACATTGGATTTGCCAGATCTGTTTTAGCTTACAGGCTAGACAAGATGACTCTGGACACAAATCTGCGGTTTCGCGGCCACGGCCATCTTCACGGATTCAGGCAGAGGTAGTCTTTGACCCTTGATCGGTGGTTTTACCGCAACACAAAGATTCCTCTGTTTTTGGCAGGCTTTTTTGTCCTCCTTCTGTGGACAGGGGGCGCTGTTGACTCCTACCTGAGGTTCCACAAGCACCTGAGGGTCTCCCTAGACCAGCTCAGTGAAATGGCCAGCGTGACCCTGGAACAGAGGAACCGCGCTCTGATGGAAGCCCTAGTATATACATCTAAGGTGCATTTAGATGTCTCCGCAGTGGCTTTGTGTGAGGGGTCAGAGCAGCTGATCTCCTCTTCTCCCGGCAATGATCTGTGTGGCTGGAGCCCCCAAGCCCTAAATAGAAGATTATTTGAGCAAGACTTGGTGGGCCACCCCAGTAAACGACTCGTTGTTCTTTCTAATCCCTGGCTTTTAGGATCCTCCTTCCTTTGGTTATATTGGGCGTTGAGTTTTAGCTTTTTGTTGTTATCTTTGTGGATTTTGAGACGAACCTCCTTAAAGTTTAATCATGATATAATCAGACCTCTCAGGGAAGGAGTCTTCTACCAACATAAGCCTTTCAATATTACGGAACTAGAGGAAATCAGACGACGCTCACAGGAATTCTTTCAAGCCCAAACCCAAATTGCAATCGTTGAAGCCCTGAATAGACAGAGCCGTCAGGTCGCACACGATATTCGCTCCCCCCTTTCTGCACTGGCTGTGGTGCTAGACCAGGTCGGAGAAAGGAGTCATATAACCCCGGCGGAAAAGTCTCTATTAAGCTCAGTCCTACAAAGGATTTCGGGTATCGCCAGGAGGCTTGAAGGTCAAATGGCTGAAATCGAGGCCAATGAAGCCACTAAGGAGTTCGCTCTTACAAATTTGGTGGAGGAAATTCTTAGAGAAAAATCCGCTCACATCAATGGCTCTAAAAACGTGACATTTCAGTCTAGGTTGAAATGTCTTGCCAATTACAAGTGTCGTGTAGATAAGATTGAGTTGGGCAGAGCCCTTTCTAACTTGCTTGACAATGCAGTGGACGCGATTGCATGCAAAGGAGAGATTCTTATCACCGGTGAGGTCATAGGAAGTGAGATTAGCCTAGAGATCAGTGACAATGGGGAAGGAATCCCACCCCAGGTCTTAGCCTCCGTGGGGCAATACAAATTTAGCTACGGAAAATCCAAGGGGGACAAAAAGGGCAATGGTCTTGGGGTCTACCAAGTCAGGTCCTTCATGTCGGCTATCGGAGGAGCCTTAAAAATAAGCTCACTCCCGGGAGAGGGTACCAAGGTTAAGCTGACCTTCCCAGGAAATTTGTTTTTCCCGACACCGGAAACAGGCTGCCTAGACCAGAAAACCTCCCCCGCGGCCACAGTGGCTTCTGTCTAACTATCCGGTCGGTCCACAGTTTTAGGAGATTTTATCATAAATTCGCATCTAAGTTGAGTAAACATCGTGTTCCAAACTTGACGCCCAAGGGACCGATTCAGCCCAGTTGTGGGCTCATCAAAGATGTTGATCCATCCGGGCTCCACGAGAAGTCGTGCGATGTTAAGCCTTTTGGCCTCTCCCCCAGAAATGTTGCCCGACCAAGGCTCTAGATCTTTTTCACCCAAACATAGGTC
>SKYF01000097.1 GCA_007128005.1 Bdellovibrionales bacterium | reverse complement strand
CTTGCTTGAGGTGTTAGACGGCCTTTTGATCAACTGGATGCTTCCGGTCACAGCGCTCATTGTCTCTCAGCTGATCTACTACCGGCTGGAGCGTAAAAAACTGGAAAGTGAGTTTATTGATACTGAGAGCTTAAGCTCCGTAAAGCTCTACTCTCACTGGATGTTTGTTTTGCGCTATGTGGCCCCAACGGTGATAGGGCTGGCTTTGCTGTTGCAAGTCTGGGGGTTGTGGGTTGACTAGAAGCTGACACCCAGAGTGGCATTGAAAGTCAGGATGTCACCCCGGGGAAAAATTCCCGTGCCCTCGTTATTGGCCAGTCTGATTTCGTTATTGGCATCGGGAAAGGTCACCAGGTGGTAGGTGGCCTGAGCGCCAATAAAGGTCTTGTTGCGCATCAGAGGGACCTCAATGCCAAAGGCCACATCCACTCCAGTGGCTGAGTCTCGGCCAAATTGGGCCTGGTTGGCCACATTCGCGGTTCGAGTGGTCTGGGAGAAGCTCGCCCCCAGGTAGGGATTCAATTGGGCCAGCCCCCGGGTCAGGTTTTGCGGGTTGATATAGAACTTGCCTCCAAGCCCCATCTGCAGCATGGCCAAGTTGCCTGTGATGACTGTGCCCGAAGCGGCAGAGATAAAGCCCAAGTCATGATTGCCATGGGAAAAGTAAAACTGCAGGGCCAAGCGCATATCAAAGAAATAGTTAAAGAACATTCCATAGTGAAAAGAGGGGTCGTAGAGCTGCTGCCCCAGACTCTGGGTGAATATGCGGTAGCCGAATAGGCCCCCAATGGTGAAGAATCGGCCATGGCGAAAAAAGTTGATATCGGCCTCTTGCTGCCCACCGAACTCAAACTCAGCGTAGTCGGCAAAGGGGTCATAGACATCATCGCCCACCCCTTGGGCCTGAGCCACAGTTGCCGAGGAGATCAGGGCCACAAGAGCCCAAAGAGTGAGCCTTCGGGCCGTCTTTGTGGTCAGGGGCTTTAGGTTGGTAAAAATCCCAAAAAATCGCTGTAAAAACGCAGATGTGTTCATAGTTAAAATGTTAGTAGAGAATAGATTGGCTTGGGAACCAAAAAGTGGCCTTCCTGGCCCCACTTGTCATGGCTCAAATCATGGAATCCATTGAATGATTCCCGTGAGTTTGCTACTTCTCAGGGCTCTTTAAAGGAGAGAGTGCAAAGTGCCCAAAGATCAAGCAACAGAGAATCAGGTCCAAAGCCCAGATCAGGATCCTCACACTCCGACTCAAATCAGTTACAAGGACAGTGGGGTGGACATCGCAGCTGGGGATGCCCTGGTGGACTGGCTCAGGGGCCAACCCCCTCAAGTCACTCCTTTCAGTGGAAATCTTCTTTCCGGCATCGGTGGCTTTGCGGCTCTTTTTCGGGCTGACTTTCCGGGGCTTCAGCGTCCCTGCTTGGTCAGCTGCACAGATGGAGTGGGAACAAAGGTCAAACTGGCTGTGGAGTTTGCTCGCTACCGCGAAGTGGCCCAAGATATGGTGGCGATGTCGATCAATGACTTGATTTGCTCGGGCGCTCGGCCTCTCTTTTTTCTCGACTACTATGCCTGTGGACAGCTGAGGTTGGAGGCCGCCAAGGAGTTTTTAAGTGGAGTGCGTGAGGCCTGTGCTGAGTCCGACTGCCTGTTGATTGGGGGAGAGACCGCGGAGATGCCAGGGGTTTACCAGGGGCAGGATTTTGATTGCGCCGGTTTTGCTCTGGGGGTGGTGGATGAGGCAGAGATTTTGGGCGCTCACCGGGTGCAAGAGGGAGATTTACTTTTAGGCCTGGCTAGCAATGGATTTCACAGCAACGGCTACTCCCTGTTGCGCAAGCTCTTTGCCGGGGACATGAAGGACTGGGCGGACTGCCTGCTCCGCCCTACGGCCCTCTATTCCAGAGTTGTTGATCAGATGTTAAAGCGGGGAGGAGTGAGGGCCCTGGCTCATATCACCGGAGGGGGAATGGATAATCTGCTGAGGGTTATGCCAGACTCTGCCGTCGTAGAACTCAATAGCTGGCCCATGCCTGAGGAGTTTGTGGAAGTAAAGCGGCGATCTGGCCTGAGTTGGCAGGATATGCTCAAGACTCTCAATTGCGGTGTGGGTTTGGTGGCCGTGGTGGCTAAGGAGCAGTTGAGTGACCTCCAAGAGGTGGCGGAAAGCTGTGGGCACAAAGCCTTCCCATTGGGAGAGGTTCACTCCCGTGGAGCAAAGGCAAAGGCTCGCTGGGAACTGGCAAGATCTTGGGAGGATGAACTCTGATGGCAGAGGGACGTGGAATTGAAGACATAGTCATTGTTTCTGCCTTTGGGCGCGGCAATTGGATGGCGGCGGCTGTCGCCGCTCAGGGGCTTAAAGTTACTCTGGTGGATGTGTCCGAGGCTCTGGGTAGATGGGCCCCTGAGGACTGGGAGGGCCCCCTAGGCTTTTTTATGTCTGAGAAACTCACTCCCTCGCAGCTGGCTCGCATGAATGAGGAGGATGACTATGAATCTGTCGATGAGGGTTTCACCCTGTGGCTAAAGTCAGGCCCCCTGGATTTAAAGGGACACTTGTCTAACCATTGGCTAAAAACAAATCCCGCTCTGGCCACAGCGCAGAGCTATTTGACTGAATTTGACGGATTTAACTTTGAAGATTTTAAGCGCTGGGCAGAGAAGATCGAGTCGATGGGCTTTGCCGGCTCCTGGCTGATCCATCTGGCCCACCATTTGGGGGCGAGAGTTTTTACCGACAACGCTCAGGCTTTCAAGCAGGGAAGGCCTCTGCCATTGTTTGCCCCTTGGGCTCTCAGAAGGGTGACGCGCAAAGGTGCGCAGAGGTCACTGGACTGGGTTGAGTCTCAGGGAGTCAGGGTTCATCGCTCGGCTCAGTTGATGGATATTCGCTTGGAGGGCAAGCTCTTTCAAGGCCTTGAGATCAAAAGTCCGTCTTTGTCTGGAGTGGTACTTGCCGATCAATTGCTGTGGATGTTGACTTCTGAGGAGAGCCTTCATGTGTCGGAGCCTTTGGGAGCTCTGCTGTTTCCCAAAGGTCCTATTCAGTATGAGTGGTCGTGGATTCGCTTTCGGGTGGCTATGGAGTTGGGGGAGTACCTTCACACTCTGCCTCCAAAGTTAGTTATGGTTGAGGAGCTTTATCTGCCTTGGACCCACTCCAATCTTTTGGTGGTGGACAGGACGGTCAATCTCCAAGATGTCGATGTGTGGATGCGGGTGCCCAACCATCTCCGCTTTCAGCGGGCCTATTTGGACAACTGTCTGGAGCAGATCTTAAAGACTTTAGCGGACAGAATTCCCCACTCCAACCCCAAAAAAGTAGAGATGCCCCAGGAGTACCATTATGCGCAGGGGGAGCTGGGCCCTTCTCGTCACGGCCTGTACAGTCCAGAGGCTCTTGAAAAGCTAAGGCCTTTAAAATTAAAAAATGCTCTCTATGATGGGCCAGAGTTTTGGCCGGCCCTTGACTGGACTTCGCGCTTTGTGGCCCAGCAAAAGGCCATGCAGGCCCTATTGCAGAGAGTGGAACAACTAAAGAGTGCACAGGGAGGCCCACATGATCGAGCGCTACACCCGTCCTGAGATGGGCGAAATTTGGACTCTGCAAAATCGCTTTAGCCAGATGCTCAAGGTGGAAAAGGCTGTGGCCAGGGCCCAGGCAGAGCTGAATTTAATTCCTATGGAGGCTGCTCAGGCCATAGAAGCCAAGGGGCAGTTTTCTCTTCAGCGCATTCAAGAGCTTGAGGAAGTCACCAAGCACGATGTGATTGCCTTTGTGAGTTCAGTGGCAGAGAGTGTGGGGCCCCATGGGGCTTATGTGCACTTTGGTTTGACCTCTTCGGACGTGCTCGATACGGCCATGAGTCTTCAGGTGCAGCAGGCAGGCCAATTGCTGTTGCAGTCTTTGGGGGCCTTGGAAGAGGCTTTGAGTCGTCAGGCCAAGGCCCATGCGGAAACTCTCTGTGCTGGGCGCACTCACGGAATGCATGCCGAGCCAACGAGCTTTGGCTTTAAGATGGCAGGCCACTGGGTCGAGTTCAAACGCCATCGCGAGAGGTTAACCACAGCCCTTCAGGGGCTTCGCATAGGAAAATTGAGCGGGGCTGTGGGAACCTACTCCACGCAGACATCCAAGGTGGAAGAGAAAGTGTGTCAGAGTTTAGGTCTCACCCCTGAGGCCGTCGCCACCCAGGTGATCCCCAGGGACCGCCATGCCGAGCTGATGTGCAGCCTCGCCCTTTTGGGGGCAGGTCTTGAGCGGTTGGCCGTCGAGCTGAGGCACTTGCAGCGCACGGAAGTGGGTGAAGTCACCGAGGGGTTTAGTCAGGGGCAAAAGGGCTCAAGTGCGATGCCTCACAAAAAAAACCCCATCAGTGCCGAAAACATTACGGGTTTATCAAGGCTGCTGCGCTCCTATGCCTTAGCGGCGCTGGAAGATGTGGCTCTATGGCACGAAAGAGATATCAGTCACTCCAGTGTAGAGAGGGTAATATTTCCCGATGCCTTTATCGTCTGCGATTACGCCCTTTGCCGGATGGCAAAGCTCATTGAAAACCTTGAAATTCATGGGGATAGAATGAAGGCCAATATGGATCTGTCCAAAGGTCAGCTCTTCAGCTCCCATGTGCTCTTAGCACTGGTGGAAAAGGGCTTGTCCAGGGAAGAGGCTTACGCTCTTGTGCAAAAGGTCAGTCACTCTCTTTCAGAGTCTGAGTCCCTTTTGACGGCTCTTAAAGCCAACGCCGAGGTCAAAGGTCTGCTTAAGGATTCTGAGCTGGATGAGATCTTTCAGGGGCAGCGGCATCGTCAGGCCATATCCAAGGTTATCGAGAGGGTCTTGTCATGATTTCAGTTGAGAACTTAAAAAAAGGTGAGCTGGTCTATGAGGGCAAGGGAAAAAGAGCCTACTCTGTGATCGAAGTTCCTGACCGAAAGCACCCCGAGTGGTTGTGGCTGGAGTACAAGGACTCTCTGACGGCCTTCAATGCCCAGAAAAAGGGTGATTTTGCGGGTAAGGGCAGAGTCAACAAGGGTGTCTCTGCCCTTGTGTACCAATATCTTAGGGAAAAGGGCCTCCGTACTCACCTGGTGGCAGAAGTCAGTGAGCATGAGATCATTTGTCAGCGCCTAGAGATGATTCCCCTGGAAGTGGTTGTGCGCAACAGGTTGGCCGGATCCACGGCCAAGAAATTTCAACGTCCTGAGGGTGAGTCTCTGACTCGGCCTTTGGTGGAGTTTTACTATAAGGACGATGCTCTGGAAGATCCCTTTGTCAGTGATGAGCAGGCTTTGATGCTGGGTACGGTCCAGCGTCAGGGGGAGCTGAACCTATTGAAGCTAGAGGCACTTAAGGTCAACGAGCTGCTGGGCCCATTTTTTGCCGAGGTGGGTTTGGAGCTGATTGACTTTAAGCTCGAGTTTGGTTGGCTGGGCAAAGAGCGCTCCTTTGTGGTCTTAGGGGATGAGATCAGTCCGGATAGCTGCAGGCTATGGGATATGGAGACCGGTGAGAGGATGGACAAGGACAGGTTTCGCCGTGATTTAGGCAAGGTGGAAGAGAGTTACAACGAGGTTTTAAATAGACTGCGCAGCAGATGGGAGAAGAGACAATGATTGTAGCGCTGAAGGTGATGCCAAGAAGAGAGGTTTTGGACACTCAGGGACGGGCCGTGGCGGAGAGTCTTCAGCGCTCGGGTTTTGCCCTGGAGTCCTGTCGAGTGGGCAAGTATATCGAGGTCCAGGTGGAGGAGTCTGATCCAGACAAGGCCTTGGAGAAGCTGCGCGAAATGGCCGAATATGTTTTGTACAACCCCCTCATTGAGACCTTTGAGATGGAAGTCGTTCAGGGGTCTGGGCAATGAGTGCGCGCGTGGGCGTAGTGAGATTTTTAGGTACCAACTGCGATAGAGATCTGTGGCAGGCGGCAGAGGGAGCTGGTCTTAAGCCCGAGTGGTTGTGGTATGAAGACAACTTTGAGCCCATGGACTACGCAGCTCTGCTGATTCCCGGAGGTTTTAGCTATGGGGATTATCTGCGCTGTGGAGCCCTGGCAGCACGAACCCCTGTGATGAAGTCTGTCCGCAAAGCAGCCCAGCAAGGTGTGCCTATTTTAGGTATTTGCAATGGCTTTCAGGTGCTCTGTGAGGCCGAGCTTCTTCCAGGGGCGCTTTTGCCCAACCAAAGTGGGCGCTTTGTGGACGCTTGGGTCGAGTTGAAGCTTGAAAACTCCAAGGACAGTTGGGCCTCGGGCCGTCCCGGAAGCTCAGTTTACTTGCCTGTGGCCCACGGAGATGGTCGCTACCACATCAACGAGGAGGGTTTAAAGGCGATAGAGGATCGGGGGCAGATCTGGTGGCGTTACAGTAAAAACCCCAATGGCTCGGTGGCCGATATCGCAGGAGTCAGTGACCCCTCAGGTAAAGTGGTGGGTTTGATGCCTCATCCGGAGAGGGCCGTGGCCGAGTGGATGGGTGGACAAGATGGACTTCAGTTTTTTAAAGAAATTAGCTAGGCGAGGATGGACATGGATAAAAAACTGGCTCACTACCGTCTCAGTGAAGCTGAGTACGATAAAATTTGCGAGCTTTTGGGCAGACCCCCCCGGGGGTTGGAGTGGGCTTTGTTTTCGGCCCTGTGGAGTGAGCATTGCTCCTATAAGTCCTCTCGCCGTCACCTGAAAAAATTCTACTCCCAATCACAGCGGGTTTTAGAGTCCTTTGGAGAAAACGCCGGAGTGATTGACTTAGGGGAGGGAGAAAGACTGGCCTTTAAGATGGAAAGCCACAACCACCCCAGTTACATCGAGCCCTACCAGGGTGCGGCCACGGGAGTGGGTGGGATTTTGCGCGATATCTTTACCATGGGTGCTCGCCCCATTGCTCTGGCGGATTTCCTCTGCTTTGGCGAGCCCAACAAAGGTCCCATGAATCACCTTGTAGATGGGGTGGTTCGGGGCATCTCTGGCTACGGAAACTGTGTGGGGGTGCCCACTGTCACTGGACAGACTGAGTTTCACCCCTCCTATCAGGGAAACATTTTGGTCAACGCCATGGCAGTGGGGCTCTTTTCTCCCGGAGACCCAGTGGTGACTTCAAAGGCTCAAGGGCCCGGCAATGTGGTGGTCTATGTGGGAGCAAAAACTGGGCGCGATGGGGTGCATGGAGCCAGTATGGCCTCTGAGTCTTTTGCCGAGGACTCGGCAAGCAAAAGGCCCACTGTGCAAATCGGCGACCCCTTTTACGAAAAGCTACTCATTGAAAGCTGTCTTGAGGTTATCGGCAAGGGGCTTGTGGTGGCTATCCAGGACATGGGCGCTGCAGGGCTGACGAGCTCAAGTTTTGAGATGGCGGCTAAAGGAGCCGTGGGCCTAAGGCTATTCCTGGACCGGGTTCCGCTCAGGGATAGTAGCATCACTCCTGAGGAAATCCTGCTTTCAGAAAGCCAGGAGAGAATGCTGCTGATCGCAACACCAGACAACCTTCCGGACCTCAAAGAGGTGTTCTGGCGCTGGGGCCTTGAGGCCGAAGTGATCGGTGAGGTCACTGAGGGCAAAGAGGTGGAGCTCTTTTGGGGCCTAGAGAAGTTGGTGTCCATAGACCCCCTGCTGCTGACTGAAAACGCCCCCAACTACGATCGCCCCTATGAGGTCTGGAGGGATAAGAACCGCCTCGGTTCACCGGCGGAAGTTGTCGCTCAGGTCCAAGAGCTAGGGCAAGCCCATATGGCAAGGCCGTCAGAGGGAGCAAACTCAGTCTTGGCGGAGCTTGAGGCCCTCTTAGCTTCCGTTGAGGGCTGTTCCAGACAGTGGATCTACCAGCAGTATGACCAGAGAGTGGGGGCGCGAACCATGGTCGACGCCTCAGGACCCGTTGCCGCCCTTCGCCTGGCCGATAGTGAGCGAGCTCTGGGTGTCACCCTGGGGCTTCGGCCTTACCTTATGCGCTTTGATGCCCGTCAAGGGGCTATGGATGCCGTGGCCTTTCCCGCCTTAGAGTTGGCAGCCAAGGGTTTTCAGCCCCTGGCGATGACCGATTGCTTGAATTTTGGCAATCCAGAAAAGCCGGAGATCATGGGTGAGTTTGTCGCCTCCATTGAAGCCATGAGTGAAATCTGCAAAGAGTTGGATGTGCCCGTCATCAGTGGCAACGTCAGCTTTTACAATGAGACTCAAGGAGTCAATATCACCTCTACGCCCACCACCGGTCTTGTGGGCTTGAGGAAAAACTTGAGGGGCATCCCCAAAGATTCTTTTGTGAACAGCGGAGATCAGATCTATCTTCTCCACTCCCCCATGCTCCTGTGCACGGGGCAGTGGGGAGAGATGAAGGGTTCAGGTCGGGTCGCTCAAGGCCATGGTGAGATTCACCCGGGTCAGGTGTCCGAGCTGCTCAAGATTCTTTTGAAACTTTCCCATCACTCTGAGGTGACCGCCACGCGGATGGTGGGAAAAATGGGCTTGGCCTACAGTCTTGCTCGGATGGCAGTGGAGAGGCCCGACGGGGAGCTGGGGGCCCAAGTGTCTCTAGAGCCGCTAGGATCTGAGATAAGAAAGGCCTATGGAACTGAGCAGACTTCAGAGTTGATCAGCTCCAGTCTGCTCTTTCATGAGACCCTCTATCAGGTGCTGTTGACCACCTCTGAGCAAGTCGGCCCGGAGATCATGATGCAGGAGTTTGCTGAGTTGCTGAATGCATGTGGTCTCAGCCTAGAGAGTTCAAATCTAAAATTGGTCCATTTGGGCCAGGTCCAGGCAGAGCGAATGATAATATCTGATCAGAGCCTCCTTTTGGAGGCCAAGGTCGGAGAGCTAAAAAAACTGTGGCAAGAAGGCTGGAGGAAGCACTTTGCGACAATGGCATGATGAGTGTGGTGTTTTTGGAGCTTGGCAAGATCCTGAAGCCGGGCGTATGACCTATCTGGGCCTCTATGCTCAACAGCATCGGGGTCAGGAATCAGCCGGAATCGTCAGTCTCCACCAGGGGCAGCATTTGTCCCATAAAGGCAGCGGTTTGGTAGGAGATGTCTTCTCTGAGTCCCATTTGGATCACTTAAAGGGCTCTGCGGCCATAGGCCATGTACGCTACTCAACCACTGGTCTCAACGAGCAGACCAACATTCAACCCCTGATGGCTCAACTCTTCAATGGGCCGGTGGCCTTGGCTCACAACGGAAACATTGTCAACTCCCATGTTCTGAGGGCTCAGCTCAAAGAGCAGGGAGCGATCTTTCAGGGCACCAACGATACGGAGTGTCTGCTGCACCTTTTGGCTAAACACCCAAGTAACGACATCATTCGCTGCCTACGCGAGACAGTGCCTCAGCTCAAAGGGGCCTTTAGCCTGCTGTTGCTCACCCACGACCGACTGGTGGCCATCCGCGATCCTTTGGGTTTCCGGCCACTGGTCTTGGGAACTCGTCCCCTCGAGGGTGGGGGTGTGTCCTACGTTGTGGCTTCAGAGACCTGTGCCTTTGACCTCATTGGGGCCAAGTTTGTCCGGGAGATTGAGCCCGGAGAGATTTTTTGGTTGGACAAGGACGGCGAGCACTCCGAAGGCATCGCCTTCGACTCTAGTTTGACAGAGTCTTCCTCTTCTTCAGTCTCTGAGCCTATTCCTGCCTCTGTTTCACCGCCTGCTGTTGCGGAATCTGTCACGGCCTCGAGCGCGGCTTCAAGTCTTCGGGTGTCTGGTTCCCCAAGAACTAAAACTGCCAAATGCGTCTTTGAGCATGTTTACTTTGCCCGTCCGGACTCGAATGTCTTTGGTCTGAGCGTCTATGAGTCGCGCAAGGCCATGGGAAGACAGCTGGCCATTGAGTCCGGTGTGGAGGCAGATATGGTCATTCCGGTGCCCGACAGTGGAGTGCCTGCGGCCATCGGCTACAGCGCCGAAAGTGGGCTGCCCTTTGAGCTTGGAATCATCCGCAATCACTATATCGGCAGGACCTTTATTCAGCCCAGTCAGAGCATTCGCAGCTTTGGGGTGAAGATCAAGCTCAACCCCCAAAGTCATGTGATTCGTGGTAAGCGAGTGGTGGTCATTGACGACTCTCTGGTCCGGGGAACGACCAGTCAAAAGATCATTCGCTTGATCCGCCAGGCTGGGGCTAAGGAAGTGCACTTTCGTATTGCCTCACCTCCGACCACGGGCCCCTGCTTTTATGGGGTGGACACACCAAAAAAGTCCCAACTTATCGCCGCTCAACAGAGCACAGAGGACATCCGTCGCTTCATAGATGCCGACTCCCTCTGCTATCTCTCCATCTCCGGAATGCTTCAAGCCATCGGTGCCAGCCAAGACGAATACTGTGCCGCCTGTTTCGACGGCCGCTACCCCACGGAGCTCTTCGGCCTAGATCAAGAGGACTCCAACTAGTGACTGGCGCGAAACCGCCAAATACGGCGTTGCTCGTCTTAAATCTCACTCCAACGTACCGCTCAAGTACGCCTGCGTTCGATTTGAGCCGGGCGCCTTGTCTTTGGCGGTTATCGCCAGCCACTTTCGCACCAGTCACTAACTAACCCCCGACCTTCTCGCCTCTAAACTCCCAACATCCTCCCCCTTCCTCAATTCCTCCTTCTCAATCTCATCCTCTTAATTTCATCTTCTTAGTTTCACCTTCTTAATTTCATCTTCTCATTTTTTCTAGGCCAAAGCTCTTCACTCCCTCTCGCACATTGCATCCGCCACACAAAATGCGCAGATTCTCCTCCTCACATCCACCCCCGTGAGCCACTGGAACAATATGATCCACCTGAAGGCCCCTTTTGCTCCCACATTTCACACAAGCCCCACCGTCTCTCTTCCAAATTCGATACCTTTTGCCCTTTGAAATCGACCGTGGTTTGGGTCCTGTCTTGGGCTCATAGCTGAGTTCACTCCTAGACTCGAGCTCTTTCGTGACCTCACGCTCTCGCGTGGCTAACTTGCTGCCGTTCTTAACGCCCTGTCTCGACGGCGCCGTAGTGAAAGCTCCTTCATCAGCAGTCAACGGCATTCCATCAGCAGCCAAGTTCTTTGCATCCTCCTTCAAGGCTTCTTCATCTCGTCCCCCATCTCGATCCATTCTTCCCCCATCTCGATCCATCGCGTCCAGGCGGCTCACATCACAATGGGTGGCGGCCTTTTTATTTCTTCTTTTGCCAAACTTCTTGTCCATAAGTGAGCTGAGACTCAAGATCGCCATCTCCTGAATCAGTTCAGCCCAACTCATCCCTAAGCCTTTTGGCCCCAAGAGGGCTCGGACTTCTTCGAGCTGGGCTAAAAGTTGGGCACTTAATACCAGTCGCAGCTCAGTTTGTTCTGAGGACAAGATCTTTGCCTGCTCCCTGGGTGGAGAGGCCCGAATCCCCACTGCTTCCAGTTTCTCTATCAGAGCGACTTGCCCTTGTCGTGAGGACTTGTGCTCCAAACCTTTAAGGACATCAAGTTTTTCTCCCACATCGAGAGTTTTTGTTGGGGCGGATTTCTTGACCTCATTGAAAAAGCTCTGGGCTTGGCAGAGATGGGTGAGGTTTAAGGCCCCGCTTTCAATTTTTTTCTCCAGCTCTTGGGCTTCTTGTTGCGGCATCTCGCGTAGGAGTTTCATGGCAGCAATCCTGCGCCCAGCCTGACCCTCTGAATAGCCGAGCTCTCTGACCGCATAGTCAAATAAGCTTCGAAAACCCAGATCGGAAAAGAGCTTGCGCCTCTCAACTTCTTTGAGGTGATGAAGGATTTCGGTGAGCAGTTCTCGCTCCCTTCGAACGAGCTGGTGCATGCGGCTGAGTAGGTCGCGATCACTGAGGCTTTCCGGTGTGTCGGGGAGTGACGGGTGCATGGGGAATTCTCCTATTGATTGATGGATGTTCGATTTTTCACAACCACTGTACCATAGGTTTTTAGAGGGGCTTTTTAAAATAGGTCGAGGTCACCTCACCGAACCTCGTATAAAGAACAGAAAGGCCTCTTCCCGAGCCATTTTAGGAAGGAGGGTTGTTTTTTGAAAAAGAGGTCTTTTTTTGCGTCGCTCAGGGCATTCTGAAGCTCGCAAAAACTCGTCAACACCTAACGTCTTTCGTCATAAAATATTTAGATGTTGTCGAGCGGATCCAACAAT
>SKYF01000203.1 GCA_007128005.1 Bdellovibrionales bacterium | reverse complement strand
CCTGAGCCGAGAGGTGGATGCGAGACTCCAAGTGATTGGCCCTCAGGGGCTGATGGCCCGAGCCAATGCCTGTCTCACCTGTCACGCCCAAGAGGTGCCAGGAATCAGGGCTCCTAAAATCCTAGGCCAGGACCAAGACTATTTGTTCTCTGAGCTCAAGAGTTACCGGGATGGCACTCGGATCAATGCCATGATGAATTCAGCAGTCATGGGGCTGTCGGATGAGGACCTTAAGGCCTTGGCCCGCTACTTCGCGCGAGCCCAGGCTCAACAGAGGCTCACTCAATAGTCAGAACCAGTCCGGTCTCGCCCTGAGAGCAGATATAAACCCCTTCCCAGCGGCCGGAGAACTCGGTGCGACCCGACTGGTCGGTTCGGGTGAGGGTGAATTGCTCACAGCCGGGAAATTCAATGCGGCCGGTGAACTTCTCCTCGCCCACTTCAATCACTCCCCGCAGGGGCACCATATCGTAGTTCTCAGGTCGGTCGATCCAGGTGACCCCACCCAATTCGAGAAGCCGAGTCTCGCGGTGAAACTGCCCATGCATCTTGTAAGTGCCCTTGGCAATGTTGGGATTGTTGGGGGTGGGATGAAAGTGAAAGGTGGCTTCCACAAAGGCCATGGTGGGGCGCTGGACAGGAGTGGCTTTAGGAGCCGGAGCTGTCGCAGGCGGGCTGGCCTGGGCCTGTCTCAGTTCTGCCAGGGACGGAATGTCCTTGCTCTGTAGAAGAGAGACAAAGATCATTAAAAAGAGCAGATCCAAAAGAGAGGTCAGCTGCAGGGTGGTTTTTTTTCGAGCTCTTCGATACTGCATGGTCAATCAGCTCTCACTCTGGGACAGATAGATCTCCGACATGATCTTGCGGTACTCATGGCTCTCCTGAATCACTCTCTCGGTCTTGGAGTAAAAGCCGCTTTCAATGAGCATAAAAATAATAGATAGAGAGATCCCCAAAATGGTGGTGTCCATCGCCAGGACAAAGGCATTGGATAGACTGGCCACATCAATCTGCGCACCCTCTTGAAAAGCCGTTTGAGCAATCGCCAAGATGGTGCCTAAGATCCCCAAAAGGGGAAAGACCTGAACCAGAGTCGACATCACACTGGTGTGGGTTTCAATTTTGTAGTGGCGGCTATAGAAGGGGCGCTCATTGATTTTTTGCGCGTTTTTATAAAAGCGTTGGCGCATTTCGGGATGAAAGGCCACCTTGTTGGTGATAAACTGCAGAGCCGTTTGGATCTTTTCATGACGGTGCTGAGTGGAGTCTTTGTCCGGGGCATCGGGAAAGCCTTTCAGGAGGTTGTCCACGACATCAGAGAGCACCAGCTCGTGTTTTTTAAGCATATAAAAAATCGAAATCACCAGATAAACCTGCACCAGGGCAAACAGATAAATGATGACAAAGATGTTTTCCCGAATCAGGCTAAAAATTCCACTGATCACTGTTGCTTCCACCAGATGCTCTCCTCGACAAAGGTCAGGTCCTTTAAATCAACTGTCCTCTTAAGAGCTTAAGGTGTTTTGGTTGGATTTCCAAGCCAAAGCCAGGTCAGTTTACAAGTTGTCGTAATCGACCTGAACAATTCTTGAGTGAGGACGAGCCTGACAGGTGAGTGTCTCACATGCGGAGATGTTTTCTTCGGTGAGGATGCCAGGGTCGTCCTGCACCACTCGACCTTCGGTCACCTTGGCCATACAGGCCATACAGGCTCCCTCCATACAAGAGTAGGGTGGGTTGTAGCCGGCGTGAATAAGGCTCTCCAAAATAGACTGATCAGGTTGGGCCTCCACCTCACAGGTTTCTCCATTGAGGAGGGCAATGATCTTTTCTGGATTTTCCCTCGGGCTTTTGGCATCTCCAATATAGGTAAGATAGGGATCATCAGGGGTCACACCAGGGGGTGTATCAGAAGAGGCTGCAGGAGATAGAGGCTCGCCAAAGCTCTCAATGTGGATCTGATCGGCAGTAATTTTGTTGTCGCTAAGAAGCTCACTGCGGATAAGGTCCATAAAGGGGACGGGCCCGCAGAGGTAAAACTCTTCCCTGTGAGTTTCAGTTGCGGGTCCAGAAGCCCTCGCTTTTCGCTCTTGGCTGAGAAACTCACGGACCATAGTTGGGCTCACTCGTCCCCGAGGTCCCCTCCAATCCGAAGGGGCCTGGCTGAGTTGGTGTGCCAGGGTGAAGCGTTCCGGATGGTTTTTTCTCCAGTCCTCAAGCTCCTGAGCATAGATAATGCTGTTCTCAGCGCGGTTGCAGTAGAGGAGGCTGACCCTGTTTTGCCCACCAGAGCTGAGAGCGGTTTTTAAAATAGAGTAAATGGGGGTGATTCCACTTCCAGCGGCAAATAGAAAGTAATGGCGGGGCTGCAAATCCGTGGGCATTTTAAAAAACTGTCCTTGAGGAGGGGTGGTGCGCAGAATATCTCCCTCTTGGACTCGGTCCACCAAGTAGGTGGAGCCACGGCCTTGGGGGACTTTCTTAACTGTCACCTTCAGGTCCTTATCGGCCAGAGGAGTTGTGCTGATGGAGTAGCTGCGGCGAACCTCTTGACCATCAATGTCCATAAAAAATGTCAAAAATTGCCCAGGTTTGTAGAAAAATTCCTGGCGATGCTGTTCTGGGATGTCCAAAACTAGAGAGCAGGCATCTGCAGTTTCAAAGATTTTTTTTGCGACTCTTAAAGGGCGGGTGAGTTTTTCGGTCAAACTTGAATCTGTCATAATGATTCGTCCTTATGGGTTCAGGCTGCGGATCTCAGCAACATACCTTGTGGGTCCATAGAGTATGGGTCGTTCGGCTTGAAAGCTAACGGTGAGGCTGCCGCCAGGCAGATGAACTTGGACAGGGGCAGAGCCTGGATAACGCTCACGATGAGCCCAGGCCGCAGCCACAGCCCCTGTGCCACAAGCCAAGGTGAAATCCTCTACTCCTCGCTCAAAAGACACCCCATGGACCTCATCTTCAGAGAGCTCGCGAACAAAGGTTACATTGGTTCCTTCAGGACCAAACTCTGGGTGGTTGCGCAGGTATTCAGCCACGGGCTTCATCTTTTGAAAATCAAATGAGCCTTCGGTGAGTAACACCACATGTGGCACCCCTGAGTTGACAAAGGAGTACTCCAAGCTCTGTCCATGGCTGGTCAACTGCCCCTGCTTCTTGATGACTTTAAGGGGGGACATCTCGACGCTGACATAGCCTTCTGGGTGGACTTTGGCGCGAATCACTCCGGCTCTGGTTTGAAAGCGAACTTGCTCCTGAGGGGAGGAGAGTTGGTCAGCGTACCAGCGACTGACACAGCGGGCAGCGTTGCCGCACATCTCCGCATGAGAGCCATCTGAGTTGTAGAAGTCCCAGGTAAAATGGACCTCTTGGTCTCCTGTCTCGCCAGTGGTCTTGATCAGCACAAGCCCATCGGCTCCCACGCCCTGTTGGCGATGACAAAGCTGCTCGGCCACTTGGGGGAGGGGGCGCCCCTGGCTGAAATCTGCCCACTGCTGTTGGCCCTCTGCGCTTCTGAGGTCGGCAATAAGAAAGTCGTTCCCAGTCCCAGTCATCTTTATAAACTTCATATGGGGGGCAATTTAAAATTGCCAGATGAGAGATGCAATCATTTTTGGCAGAATCTTCAGCCGATAGTCTTCAGCCCACAGTCAGGCTTGGTACGCTTCTTGAACTGTGTGATCCAGAAAGAACCTCAGATTGAGCTGCAGAAAGGCGGTTGGAGATGATGAAAGCGAATTTACTAGAAAAACAAAAGGAAATGGCTGTGAGTTTTGAAGAACAGAGCCCAAAATTGGCCGCTCAGGTGTCAAAATTTGAGCTTCCCATCACAGCCACATTTATTTTTGTATTTCTGCTGATTGTTAGCCAGCCCTTTTTCACCCATTAAGGCTTGTCTTAAGGGAGCAGTGGACTGACCTCTTTGGCTTTTAGGTGAGTCAAACCGGAGGAGTGGCTCTCAATGCAGCCAGAGATCTTTAATAGGGGGTTGGCATTGAGCGTCTGTCTAAACCGCAGATGAATCTGTGGGTTGAGGACCACGTTAAATAGCCCAAATTCGTCTTCTAAAGTCAAAAATACAAAGCCCTTTGCTGTGGGCGGCTTTTGGTAGCTGGCCAGCAGCCCTATCAACGTGACTGGCTGGCCTGAGCGCAGCTTTTTTATGCTCAAACTGTTGTGGCCTTGAAGGCTGTGACGAGCAGAGCCCTTTGTGCTTTGAAAGTGTGGGCGTAGGATCTGGATGGGATGGGATGAAAGACTGTAACCCTGGGCTCTGTACTCACGGTGCATGCTCTCCCATTCCGACTCCTGGGGCAGAAGATCAGGACCCTGTTCATAGACAGGACTTTGCGTATAGAAAAAGCTCTCTCTTTCAAGGTTCATGGAGCGAATTTTCCACAGGGCCGCCCGGGGGCTTAAACCAAAACAAGCCAGTGCCCCTGAGGAGGCAAGATGCATCAGTGCGGATTTGGGCCAATGGATGCGCTCAACTAAGTTTTCAAGGCTCGAAAAAGGTCCATGTCGCTGTCGGTTGGCTATCAGCTGCTGAATAAACTTTTTATTGAGTCCATAAATAGCCCGAAAGCCCACGCGCACTGCTGGACCCTCGAGAGCATAGTCGTAGTCTGAGTGTTGGACATCTAGGGGCAAAAATGGAACCCCGCTGCGCTGAGCTTCAGCAATGAGCACTCGTGGACTGTAAAAGCCCATGGGTTGGCTGTTGAGCAAAGCACAGACAAAGACATCGGGGTGATGGGCTTTGAGGTAAGAGCTGGCATAGGTCAGGAGAGCAAAGCTTGCCGCATGACTTTCCGGAAATCCGTAGGAGGAAAAACCGACAATAGTTTTATAGACCTGTTCGGCAAACTCCATTTGGATGCCGTGCTGGAGCATTCCGTTGATCAGGCGCTGTCTGAGGCCTTGCATCAGGCTGGCGTCCTTCCAGCTAGAGGACATCAAACGTCTGAGCTCATCGGCTTCGCCCGGAGTAAAACCACAGACAGTGGAGGCGATTTGCATAATCTGTTCCTGAAAAATAGGCACTCCATAGGTTTTAGACAAGATCGGCTTAAGGTCTGGATGAGCATAGTGGACGGGCTCAAGGCCGTGGCGTCGGCGAATATAGGGATGCACCATGCCGCCCTGAATAGGGCCAGGGCGCACAATGGCAACCTCCACCACCAGGTCATAGAAGCACTTAGGAAGCAGGCGGGGCAGCAAGGACATCTGTGCTCGAGATTCAATCTGAAAGACCCCTACGGTCTGTGCCTGTTGGATCATTTTGTAGGTTTTTGAGTCATCAGGAGGGATGGTGGCCAAACTCAATGAGCAGTTGCGCTTTTCTTTAAGCAGAGCAAAGGACTTATTCAAAGCCGAAAGCATACCCAGCCCCAGAAGATCAATCTTCATCATTTTAAGGGACTCCAAATCGTCTTTATTCCACTGGACGACGTAGCGGTCGACCATACTTGACTTCTCTACAGGGACACATTCAGACAGAGGCCGCTGAGTGATGACAAATCCCCCGGTGTGAATGCCAAGATGTCGAGGAAACCCATACATCTGACGGGTTAAATCTATCAACAGTTGAAATTGAGTCTGAGTGATTCCCCAATTGGAGAGGCTGAGTTGCAAGTTGGATTCATTCATTTGAACCAGAGCAGATAGACCCTCCTTGCCCATGGATTGGACAATTTTTCCAACACTCTTTAAATCGATGCCAAGAGCTAAGGCCACTTCGCGTAAAGCCATCTTTGTGCGAAAGCAGATCACCGTACAGACCATTGCGGCATGATCTGCCCCATATTTTTTATAGACATACTGTAAGACCTCTTCTCGCCGATCACTTTCAAAATCGATGTCTATATCAGGGGGCTCCCCCCTTTCTCGGGAGATAAAGCGCTCAAATAGCAGATCAATTTGCTCTGGATTCACCGCAGTCAGTCCAAGCACATAGCAGACGACAGAGTTGGCCGCAGAACCTCGGCCCTGAAAGAGAATGCTCTGTTTTCGGGCGAACTGGCAGATGTCCCAGAGGGTGATAAAGTAGTCCTCATATTGCAGCTCTTCAATCAGAGCCATTTCCTTATCAATAAGACTCTGTACAGCAGCAGTGGGCCCTTGGGGGAAGCGCCAGAGGGTCCCTCGGCGGACAAGATCTCGCAGATAAGAGGAGGAGTTAAATCCTGGTGGAACTGCAGCCTTTGGGTACTGATACTTGAGCTCATCCAGAGAAAAGCAAATGCGCTGAGCAATTTCAAGGGTTCTCTCAAGCAAGTCGGGACGGTCCTGCCAAAGTTGTTTGAGCTGACGGAGGGGCTTAAGATGGCGCTCACTGTTGTGAAGAAGTCGAGTCTTGGCCTCCGCAAGGCTGACTCGGTGCAGACTGCAGGTGAGGACATCAAATAGAGGCTTTCTCTGTGCTTCGTGCATAAAGGGACGTTGGGTGGCAACCAGCTGAAGACCCAAGTGCCTTTCCAGTTCAAAGGCCTGGTGTTCGAACTGTCGGCTTTGCCAACTCAGATCTCGCCACAGAGCCAGGTAAAGGCGGTCGTGGAATTGCTGGTGCAAAAACTTGAGCTCGTCCATATTCCATGGTGGCAGAGCCAAGGCAATCAAATCATCGGAGTGCTGGGCCAAAAGCTCCAAATGGAAGAGGCTAAAGCCCTTTTGCGAGGGACGCTGGACCTGAGTGATAAGCTGACACAGGCGAGTGTAGCCCTCTCGGTTCATAGGCAAGAGGGCAACGGATCCGCCATCCTTGAGCTTGAGCTCTGAGCCCACGATCAGCTGAAAGGACTTGGCTTGGGCACTGGAGGCAAAATCACTGGGGCTGGTAAAAGAGGAATTGTGGTGGGCTTGCCGGTGGGCACGCACAACTCCGTAAAGGCCATTGAGATCACAGAGGGCCAGTCCTCGATAGCCGAGTTCTTGAGCCTGTAAAACCATTTCCTCTGGAGAGGAAGCTCCTTGAAGAAACGAAAAATAACTGCGCCCGAGAAGCTCAACGTATGGAGTCTCTGGGTAGTCAAGAACAGACCCTTTAATAATATCCATGGAGATAGTATCGATCCTCAATGCGATCGTGGTAAATCCAAAGGCACTCGCCTTTAGAACTCAGAGCCAAGTAGTAATCCCGACCCCGGGAAATTTCCCACCAGCTCTCCTCAAGCCTCTCGGTGGGTTGGGCACTTAGAAACTCAAGCTGTCTCAGCTCTTTGCTAGACAGCGCCTTGGGAGTTGGCAGGAGCAGAGAGGGGCGGGGAGCTGAGCGCAAATGTTGACTGTGTACAGGTTTAATTTGAAAGCTCTGTCCGTCAATGTGAACCTGATCTTCCAGAGGCTCATAGTCCATAAAGTCAAAACTCAGCTGCCAACTCTCTTCAGGCAAGATTTCATCTTTGAGCTGGACAAAGCCTGAGTTGATTTCGGCCTGTCGCAAAAGTCCCTGCAGATCTTTGATTCGGTCTTGATCTTTGATTCGTGGTTGCCAAAAATCCAACTGCTCGACTCTTTCAGCAACGGGCAAAATCTCAAATTCCACCTGCTGAATGGGGTTGCTGGTTTCAATGGAAGCGAGCTTGTGTTCAAGAAGTTTCATTAAGACCTCACTGTCCCGAGTGGGCAAGGCGGGGTGAACTTCCAAGAAATGTTGCTGTTGAGAGTACTCACAGTGCAAGTGAAGGCGAAGTTTTTGCGCAAGTTGGCCTCGACCCTGCAGGCGAGCCAGCAGGATTTGCAGCCTCTTTTCGAGGCTGTGAAGTAGAAAGGATCTTAGAGACACTGAAAAATCAAAGTGAAGACTATCAAGAAGTGTCTCTTGGGGAAGGTAAGGTGAGATGAGCTGTTGGTCTTGGCCATGAATTTTACGCCACAACATCTCCCCGGTTTTTCCCCATTGCTGGTGCCAGGACTCGCGGGGTATTTTTTGAACATCCCCCACTTGGCGCAGGCCCACTAAGTTGAAGAAGCTGACGATCTCCCGGATATCAGCGTCCTGAACCTCTGCAGTGGAGCTCCAGCTGATTAAGCCCTCAAGGTGATTGAGGGCGGCAAGGGGGAGGGGTTTTAGAGTTTCGCTGTCTCTATTGGGGGGGCTAATGTAAGAGGGCTGATAGACACTGAGAGTTTGAGCTGTGCTGGGGTGATCGGCAATAGCCAAGGAGGTCTCGAGCTGAAGACTTTGACTGAGATCTCGAGCCCTCTTTAAAATAGAGACCTCTCCACCAAAAAGCCGTGTCGTGCTGGATATATCTACAAAAATAAAGCCTGGATCTCGATACTGGAGCTGAGGAGACAACTGTAAAAAGGCCTCAGCCAAAAAGGACTGGCTTGTCCTCTTGGTCGTTAAGGGCTGCTGTCGGGAGAGATTTAAATTGAGGCATAAAGTCCGCATAGAAGAGTCTCCTTTGAAAAAAATGAGGTGTGGGCCGATGCTGAGCACGTTCAATACAAATTGAGTTTTTGCCAACCTGAACAATGGCGGCATAGAGGGGAGATTTAAAGGGCTTCTCCTGCTGAGTTAAAATCACTAGGGCGCACTGGTAGCGTTCAGCTAGGCGCTTGAGTTTGTGAATTTGAGCGGGCTTTGGGCTGAGTTGGTCCCAATGACAGCCGATGATTTCAAATAGAGATACAGATAACAGCTCTGTGGTGACCCACAGCCAATCCTTTATTTGATCGGAGGGAGTCTCGACAATAAACAGACGGGAGAGGTTGCCACTCTGAGTTTGTTGAAAAAGGTCCCAGGGACAAAGGCGCAGATTTTTGGGACTCAACCAAGCGGCCCACAGCTGTTGACCTATAATCTGAGGCAAACACTTCATCCACAGGCGCGTAGGCCCTAGGCCCTCGGGACCGTAAATCAGGCTGATTTCGCCCTTAGGCCATCCCGGCCAAAGAAAAAAACGATCCAGTTCTGGCCAGCCGGTGGAGATGGCATGAGGCCTTTTTATGTGATCACAACTGATCAGCTGCCCGGCAAGTCTGTTGCGCAGTTGAGAGATTTGCTCTGCCTTAGACACAAACTCATCTCCTAAAGGTTAAATTTTCGCAACAGTCCTACAACAATTCCCTGGATTTCAATTTGATGGGGTTCAAACCACATAGACTCCATTTGTTGATTGGCTGGACGCAGCTCTACCAAAGCAGGAGATTGAAGAAAATGTGGAGGAATATGTGGATATCTGTGGATAAGTTTTGTTGGGTTGTCATGCAAATAGAACTTTTTGACTGTGGCCTCATTTTCAACCATGGCTATAACAGTGTCCCCATTGCGGGCAATGGACTGCTTTTGTACAAAGAGGGTGTCGCCCTCAAAAATTCCATCATCAACCATGGACTGACCTTCAACCTTGAGAGCATAGCTGCGTTCAGGTTGATTCACATAAGTCCCGGGAATTTCCACAAACTCATCGTGTTCAAGGGCTTCTAACGGCTTTCCTGCAGCCACTCGGCCGAGCAGAGGCAAAGACACAGAAGCAGCAGCAGCGAGCTGCAGGGGTTGGGGTAAAGCTTCAATGGGAGAGCTCTGAGGTCGCAAGTCCATTTGCGCCGGAGGGGGTGTCAGTAATCTCAATGCTCGCTTTTGGTTTCCTCCAGGCGCATAAATATAGCCCTTGCGCTGGAGTTGCTTCAGATAACGTTGAACAGAGTTGAGTGAGGCAAAGCCAAAATGCTGGCGGATCTCTTGAAATGAGGGAATCAAAGCCTGCTCGGCAAAAAAGTCATGTAAAAATTCCAGTACCTTCTTTTCCTTACTGCTTAAGGGAGCCAGGGGTAAGGGCTGTTGGCCATGGGGGGGCTTCATCTAAAACTCCTTTGCTCAGATTTCTGATCTAAAATTTAGGTGTAAGTAAAGTATAAGTCAATAGTATATTGAGTGTAAGTAGGCCTGGATTGGTCTTAGGTCCAGATAAGAGTTGCGTCAAGTTCGGCAGAGGGAGAGGGGGGAATGCCAGCCATAAATTTGGCTGAGTCCACCCATAGAAGCTGCTTATTTATTACTTTTTTTCAATAGCCATGTTTTTTTTGCATGCTCTTAGAAGCTGCACTTTACTGCTCACCATCACAAAGGGGGAAAATATGGGTTTATTCAGGGGGGTGTTGGTGAGCGTGATGCTGATGGGGGGCAGTTCAGCACAGGCCCAGGTCCAAATCGTGCAGCCACAGATCATTGGCGGGGAGGCTATTGAGGGGAATGGCTTTCTGGCGACTCTGATCACGGCTGAAGGTGACCCCTTCTGCGGAGGGTCCTTTATTGCAGAGCGGGTCGTACTGACAGCAGGTCACTGTGTAAAAGGCAAGTCTCAGAGCCCGAATTTTGCCGTTGTTATGGGGGTCCAAAATCGGCGTGAGTTTTTCAGTGTGCGTAGGCTCGCAGTGCGGGCCATTCGCGTTCACTCTGGAATGGCCTCAGCGCAGTACAACCTGAATCATCAAGATGATATTGCCCTTATATTTTTGGCCCCCTATCCGGCCGATCAACTTCCCAGACCAGTTGAACCCATTCGCCTGGCGAGCCCAGCTCTTGAGCCCTCAGCCGGAGAAGTTGTTCAGGCCATGGGCTGGGGCAACCTCACCAATTTGGGACGGGCGGAGGCCCCGCACCTTATGGCAACCCATCTGAGAGTCTTCAGTCATCGTGACTGCCGTCAAATCCATAATTCTATCTCAGGTTATCAGCGCTCAATTGTTCAAAAGTACAATCAAGTTTCAGAGGAGGTGCAGCTCTGTGCCGGCTATCCGGGCGGAGGTCGCGACACTTGTCAGGGTGACTCTGGAGGACCATTGATTTGGCGATCCCCTCGTGGAGAGCCGATTTTGGTTGGCGTAACCAGTTGGGGATACAGTTGCGGCCAGAGCGGCTTTCCAGGAGTCTACGCTCGGGTCTCCAGTTATCTCGATTGGATTCATGAAGAGATGGAGGCCTTCTTTCAGTTTGAGCGCGAGGGCGGTGTCGAAAATCCCACCCGTCTTGCCGAGACCTTTGTGGGGCCCGACCTCTCCGTTGTCACAGAGGACCGCGAAGCCTCTGGGGCTCGACGGATGAGTATGAAGCGCTTTATTCAGCCCGGCCTGCAGGATTGGGTCAAGGCAGGAGAAGTCAACCAGTCCCAGCAAAGGTCCTTGTTTTTTCACCAGTGGAGAGATCCTCTGGGGAGAGACTTCGACTACCGAATTTACCCTGCCCTCGGTCACGTCCATGAGTTTTCAGCTCATCTGAACACTCCAATAGGAACTTTTAAAGCCCCTTCTCCTTGGGAGATGTCGGCTCTTATTGTCACCTGTCCCTTACCTGAGGACCTCAAACTGGGTTCAAGGTTTTCCATTCTCTATGATTTAGAAAAGCAGACCAATCAGCTCACTCTCAACAGTAAGTTTTTTAGGGTTGAGGAGCAGCCCAATTTTGAGAGCTTGGCATCGGAGCATGTGGAGGTTATCTCCTGTGAAATTGGTGGGGCTTATCTGGCATTGGGTTTGTGGAGAGACCTATCTGGCGTTCAGGATATTTTTGTCCGTCTCATCGATCCGGTTGTCGGTGAGCACACCTTTACAATGGCAGCCCCTGTTGCAGAGTCCAACCCACAGGCCTCTCTGAGGTTCACTTTAAAAGTTGAGGATTCTCGTCTGACCCTCCACAACCCCTTTGAGGTGGACCTCTATCACTGGGAGCTTGACTGCAATCAGTCCATAAAGATGAGTGTGATTAGCGACCAGAGGTCCTACACAGGGCCGGCTCTACTGGAACCCTCAGTCGGTGAGGAAGACAGCTTGGGCTATACTTGGAGAGTGAGTCACCACCTGTGAGACTTCTGGAAAATTCCTTCAGGCTCTGAGGTGTCCTTCTACCTTCAAGAGTCCGTAGAGGCCCACTCCCTGCGCTGCAATCTGAATGGACGCAGGATTGTTGTCGACAATCAAACGACTCGTCGGGAGAGCTAAACTTCAATCGAAAAGACTGATCTTTGAGGGCCAACCAAAATAGGTTGGTCTTCTTTTTCCCTGCGAGCACTGTCAGTGAAGGAGATGACCTTGGGAGAGAATGCGAATTTGCACTTCTCGCGCTTGGTCAAGATCTGTGTTTTGAGAAAGGGCCTCAAAGGCCTTGAGCAGACTTTCCTTT
>SKYF01000076.1 GCA_007128005.1 Bdellovibrionales bacterium | reverse complement strand
GGGCTTGGGCTTGGGCTTGGGCTAGGGCTTCAGGCTCGAATAGCACTTAGAAATCGTTTGGAAGCCCTTGGGCAGGGGAGACTCTCGAAAGCCATCAAGTAGGCAGTTTCGCCATTGGGAGTGGAACTGGTTCGATTCCTTTCGCTGCCCTTTAGAGGCGCTTTCGACAAGCTTTCGATAATCCGCCCAGCACTCTAAATGAAAGATGGCCATACCCATGGGCTCAATTAAAAAGGGGGCAAAAAGTCTCAGGATATCTGCTTCCTCAGATTCAGCGTTGAAAAGATCAGCTATTTCCTCATCTGTTTTTTGTCTGAAGTGAGCGGTCACTTGATTGTTAAAGGCACTGAGGGTTTTTCCAAATTCTTTGAAGCTCTTGGGGCAGGTGTCCCAAACCCTTAAGAGTCCAGGGTTAGGGTTGGAGTTCGCCTGAGCAAGGCAGACGTCAGTCATTAGTAGAACAGGAGCCAAGAGGAGCAGTATAAGCAGGACAGGTAGGCACCTCAGAGCAGGTAGAAACCTTAGCACGGGGCCAAGGCTCAGAAAGTCTTTCGCTTTCTCCGGTTTTGCTGTCCGTAGTTTTGTTGAGTAGAGTCCCGCGTTGTTCTGTTGGGGCCCCTCTTTTTGTAACCGCTCACCGATAATTTTTTTGGCCATAACCCCTTGCTCTCCGAGTCTTTTAAGATTGTGTGTCCTCATCCTTAACTCTCCCTCAGCCCCTTAACCCTCAACTTCTTAATCCCGGCAAGGGTGTCGAGTGCCCATGGGTGGGTCATCCACTCCACTTTCCATACAGCGCCTCACGCTTTCCATGTGGCGATCCGTCTCACTGCGCCCACCCTTGGCCAGTTCAGCCCAATTGCCTTTTTGGTCCCTCATCCAGTCCCTATAAGTCCCATTGAATCGGGCCTGTTTTTGCTTCCTCTTCAAGTGGCGCTCAAGGTCACCCCATCCCCAATTGTAGGCCCCAGAGCTTATTACCATCAAATCAAATGTATCGCCCTTTTGGAGAATATCATCCTCTTCAATGACGCGTCCATAGCGGTCGGCGATTCGTCTAAAGTAGAGAGCTGCAGCTCCTATGGCCAGCCGAGGGTCCCTGGCCCTTTGTTCGGTGAATCGGGTGGGGTAAGGGCCACTCCAAGGTGGGTTGGCCCCGATTCGGCCTCTTACGCTATCGATGTAGTCCTGCCACATAAAGCCCAGTCTCATGTGGTCGCGTTCCACAACAAAATTTCCGTAGCGTTCCCTTTCCCAGTCTGTGGGCCTTTCCCCACGAGACAGTTTACTCCGATAATCAGCAATAAAATCCTCTCGGTTCTTTAATTGCTCACCGAGTGTGGACAGGTCGTCGACTTGACGGAGATGCTTGTCGACCTCAGACCTACCAACAGTGGTAAATTGGGCGATACCAATGGCCCCAGTGCGACTTCGGGCATTGGCTTGGAACTGGCTTTCGCGAAAGAGTAGGCAGGTGAGAGCTACCTCCGGAATCCCAAAAGATTCTGAGGCCGCCGAGATATAGTGGCGGTACTCGTTCAAATAGGCGTTGAACGGAGCATTGGCGCAGCCGCCACGATATTTTCGCAGGTACTTTGTCAGCTCGATGGAGTCCTTAAAGTCCGGATGAGATCCATCGGAGGCCTTGCTGATGACATCTTGAATACGGTTGGCCTGACTGAGAAGACCACTGTGGCAGGCGGAGCAGGGGGCTTCGGAATGAAGGGCGTCTTGTGAGGAATGTGAGGTTCGGCTTAACTGCAGGATGTTGGCGTTGAGAAAGCCTTCGATTCCTTCTGGGGGAGCGTTGCCGCCAGTGTACCTGACGCGATAATAGGTGCCTTCTTGCCGGACTCCAACACCTTTACCCACACGAACCTGACTCAAGTACTCCACTCGATCGCCCTTTTGGGGCCATGCCAGTCGATCGACTGGAACTCCGGAGCGATGGCCCTCTTCCCAATTGCGAAATCCAAAGCCCGGCTGAGAGAAGAGAGTGCTATTTTGTCGGAGAATAAGGCTGTCCCCAAGTTGAGGTTCCTGAGCTTGGGCCATGGAAGCCAGGGGCAAAGCGGGAGCGCCCAAGAGCGACAACACAGAGAGCAAAGTGAATGAAAGCCAAGTGAAAAGGTTTTTAGATCCGTAGAACCGCATGCAAATGCTATCGGCTTGATTCACCAAAAACTAAGGCAACCAAGGTCGGGTTTGTCGCATGACGAGGAGAGACAAGGGCCTAGACCACTTGCCTCAGTTGCCCGATGTCATTAGCATGCTGCCAACTAAAAAATGGGGGAATTCTGTGATGAAAGAGACTCACACCAGGACGAAAAAGACTCTCAAGGGAGAGTCAGCAGAAGGGCTTGGCCATAGAGCTTTGAGAAAGACGGTTCCTTTTGTGGCTCTAAGCCTTTTAACAGCGGGCCTGGGATTGGCTGTGATGCTCCTGGGCCCAGCCTTTGGCCAGGCAGGACAAGCCACCCAAAGAGAGTATGCGGACAAGGAAGTTTTTTTCACCTCCGCACCTCAGCAGATGATTCTGGCAGGGCGAAGGTCAGGGGAGGGTTACTTTAGCGCAGATGGCCGCCTGATGGTCTATCAAAGCGAGCGGGAGGCGGGAAATCCCTTTTACCAGATCTATCTTTTTGACCGAGACAGTGGCACAAGTCGGCTGATTTCCCCGGGAACAGGAAAAACCACTTGTGCTTGGATTCATCCAAAAGAGCAGAGAATTCTCTTTGCTAGCACACACTTGGATCCCAAGAGTGAAAAAAAGCAGCTGGAAGAAATTGAGGCCCGAAAAAGCCCCCAGCAGCGTCGCTATGCTTGGGATTACGATGAAAACTACGACCTGTTTACGGCCGACTTCTCTGGAAAAAATCTCAGGCGGCTTACGAACAAAAGGGGTTATACGGCAGAGGCAAGCTTTTCTCCTGATGGTCAGTCTATTTTGTTTGCCTCTAATTTTCATGCCTACGAAAAGGAGCTGAGTCCCGAGGATCAAGCCAAGCTCGAGCGGGACCCCTCATTTTTTATTGAACTCTATGTGATGAAAGCTGATGGAACGGAGTTAAGAAGACTCACTCATAACCGCGGCTACGATGGAGGGCCTTTTTTTAGCGCCGATGGAAAGAGAATCATTTGGCGTCGCTTTGCCGAGCGGGGCTATGGGGCCGAAATTTATGTTATGAATGCCGATGGCTCTGAGCAGACCCAACTGACAGACTTTGGAGGCATTTCCTGGACGCCCTTTTTTCACCCCTCGGGTGACTATTACATTTTTGCTAGCAATGCGACGCCTCCTTCGGTGCGTTCGGCAACAGGGCGCAGAGGCAAACAGGCCGGAGGCCGCAGTTACACCTTTCAGCTCTACGTGCGAAGTTTTGCCCCGGACTCACCCACTTTACAGATCACTCACTTTCAGGGTTTCGATGGCCTGCCGGTTTTTACACCCGATGGGCAGTATCTGACATGGTCTAGCGCGCGCACTCCCAATGCTCAGTCCCAGATATTTATCGCCGGCTGGGATGACCAGAAGGTCAGGCAAGCTCTGGGGCTAGAGGTGGCGCAGCCGTTGGCCGGACAGTTCACCCCGGAGATCTCGGCAGCTGAATTGAGACAGCATGTGACCTACCTGGCCTCCGACCTTATGGAGGGGCGCATGACGGGATCGGCTGGTGAGAGGCGGGCCCAGGAGTACGCAGTTGGGTTGTTTGAGCAGTGGGGATTGAGCCCAGCAGGAGGTGGCCGGAGCTTTTATCAGCACTTTGATTTTGCGGCGGGGACCCGGTGGGGAGAAAATAATTCTTTAAAAGTCGGCGCAGAGGCAAAGCCGCTCAAGCTGGATGAGGACTGGCGCCCCCTGTCTTTTTCCCAAAGCGGAGAGTTTAGCGGGGAGGGGCTTGTGTTTGCCGGCTATGGGATCATGGCTCCGGAGATGGCCGGCCAGGGGGGGCAGGGCAGTTACAACTCCTATGCGGATCTTGAGGTGGAGGGCAAGTGGGTGATGGTGTTTCGCTATATGCCCGAAAAGATATCTCGTGAGTTGAGGGAGCACCTGCAGCCCTTTTCCGAGCTGCATGCTAAAGCTGCGGCGGCAAGGGACCTGGGAGCGCGGGGGCTGATTGTAGTCAGTGGCCCAGAGTCCAGAGTGAAGAGTGATCTGGTGGCTCTCAGTCAGCATATGAGTGGCAGCTTGAGCTTGCCCGCTCTGTCGATTTCCGATCAGGTGGCCGAGGAGTGGCTCAAGGCCCAGGGGCAGGATCTTGGGAGCTATCAAAGACGGCTCGATCAAGGAGAGCAGCTGAGTCTGAATCTGCCTCAGGTTCAGTTGAGGGGGGCCGTGGACTTGATCCATGAGCGAAAGCCGACTCGCAATGTGATCGCCCGACTGCCCGCAGGGCGCAGACCCAGCCGAAATATATTGGTCCTAGGGGCTCACTTGGATCATCTGGGTTATGGGCTTGAGCGCAGTTCCCTTGCAGGAGCTGAAGATAGGGGCAAGATTCATCCCGGGGCTGACGACAATGCCTCTGGTGTGGCAGCGGTTCTGGAAATAGCCCACCATTTGGCCGAACTCAAACGGCAGGGAGCCAGGTGGAACTGGGACTTTGTCTTTGCTCTTTGGTCGGGTGAGGAGTTAGGCAATCTGGGTTCAACTCATTTTGTTGAGCAGATCCAGGCTCAAAGGCCAAGACGACGCCCCCAAGTGCTGGCCAAGCTCAATATGGATATGGTGGGAAAGTTGGGTGAGGCCCTGACTCTACAGGGGTTAGGCTCCAGTTCCCTGTGGCCGGAGCTGATTCAGCAAGCCCATCAGGATCTGCCCCCACCGGGGCTGCCGCTCTTGCTGCAGAATGAGGTGTTTTTGCCTACAGACACCACGCCCTTTTATCTGAACGGAATTCCCATTCTCTCTGCCTTTACCGGGGCCCATGAGCACTACCACTCTCCTCAGGATACAGCGGATAGGCTCAACTACGAAGGTCTGGAAAAAATCACTCAGTTTATGGCTTCTTTGGCGCATCGGCTGGCTGAGCGGAAAGAGCCCCTGGACTATCTCTCCGTGCCCAGGCAACAACAAGGGCCCATGCGCTCGGGGGTGAGAATTTACTTGGGAACTGTTCCCGACTACTCTAAACCCGATGTTCAAGGACTGTTAGTGTCTGGAGTTCAGGCCCAAGGACCGGCAGACAGAGCAGGCTTGCGTCCTGGGGATGTGATTGTGGGCATTGGTGGGCAAAAAATAGAAAATATTTATGACTACACAAGGGCCTTAGGTTTTCTGAAGGTGGGTGAGAGCACCCAAATTCAGGTTCAACGGCGAGCTCAGATTGTCAGTTTGGAAATTGTTCCGGAGTCCCGGGAGTAAAAAAATGTTCCTGTGGTGCTGAGTGAATCCGTAAACCCGTGTCTTTAAGGTGGGTGGCCATTTAACAACTTTAGGCTTCTCATTCGAGATGAGCTTGCTCACCATTGCTAGGGACAGCCCCCAATACAATGACTTGTAGGGTTTACTTTGTCATCAGCCCACAAGAACTTGAGAACCAGTATAGCAAAGTCGATGGGAAAACCCCACTAAAAGTTTTTTTGGTATTTGGTCCTGTACAATTCTGAGTCAAAAACACCGAAAACAAGCCCATGACGATAGAAAAACTTGACTTTATTTTTCCATATTTTGTGCTTGCATATGGCTTTCTAATCACATTGGTCCTTCATTGGCCCCGCTTGATCGAAAGAGCGGAGGGGCGTTTGCCGCCCCATATGCTGACTCAGCTTCAGGCCCATCGCGGGCTGGCTTTGCTGTGCTTGGTGGTCGGAGCCTTTTGGTCTTTGCAAAACCTCTGGTTAAGTTGACTCCGTTTGGGCTCAGGGCTAGGCTCTGGCCCACATGGAGCAAATGAGTCTGGGCCAAGAGGAGCCCCATATTTATTCGGTCTCGGAGATCAACAGCAACATTCGCCAACAGCTGGAGGGGCGCTTTGCCTTACTGTGGATAAAAGGGGAGATCTCGAACTTTAAGGCTCACAGCTCCGGTCATTTTTACTTTAGTTTGAAGGACAATAAATCCCAGATCAATGCAGTCATGTTTAGAGGGTTTAATTCTCGCCTGAAGTTTCGACCCGAAGATGGGGCTGAGGTTCTCGTGCGGGGAAAGATCACCGTCTATGAGCCTCGAGGCAACTATCAGATATTTTGTGAATTGATGGAGCCGGTGGGCGCGGGGGCCCTGCAGAGGGCTTTTGAACAACTCAAGAGCAAGCTCGCTCAGGAGGGCCTTTTTGAGGCCAGTCGTAAGAGGGCTCTGCCCCCTTTGCCCCAACATGTGGCAGTAGTCACCTCGCCGACGGGGGCCGCCATTCGGGACATTCTCCACGTTCTGCGCCGCCGCTTTGCAGGCCTTCGCGTGACGGTGGTGCCAGCGCTGGTGCAGGGGGAGACGGCCCCAGCCTCCATTGTCAAAGGCCTTCAGTTGGCAGCACAGCTTTCCGATGTGGACGTGATCATTGTGGGAAGAGGCGGGGGCTCGATGGAGGACCTATGGGCCTTTAATGACGAATTTGTGGCACGAGCCATAGTGGCAAGCTCGGTGCCGGTGATCTCAGCCGTTGGCCACGAAGTGGACTTTACCATTGCCGATTTTGTGGCTGACCTCAGGGCCCCCACACCTTCAGCCGCAGCAGAAGTGGTGGTTAAGAATGCCGCGGACCTCTTGGAGCAGGTGTCGGGCCTTCACAAGACTCTGCTGCGCCTGATGGGCCATCACTTTCAACTGGAGAGGCAAAAGCTCAAGGCTTTAGAGCGGCACTTGGTGGACCCCAGGCGACGGCTGCAGGATTTGGTGATTCGCTGTGATGAGTTGAGGACAAGGCTGGAGGCCTCGGTGGGGCGGTATTTTCAGAATCGGCACTCAGCCCTGGAGCTGGCCAGCCGCAGGCTGGGTTCCCCGCGAGATAGGATTCGCCTGGATCAACAGAGAGTGGAGAGGCTTAGCTCTTACCTGCGCCTGCACCTGCAGCGGCTGCTGGAACTGTCAAGTAGCCGCCTTGCAACACAGGCCGGCCTACTCGATAGCTTAAGCCCTTTGCGAGTGGTAGAAAGGGGTTATTGTATCGTCAGTAGCCCCCAAATGCCCGTGGTCAAAGATGCAGGCCAGTTGGCGAAGGGAGACCAAGTGAGCATTCGCTTTGCTCGGGGACGGGCGCAGGCCCAGGTGACAGAGATTGATTTGGACGGGAGGTCAGATGACTAAGGAAACGATGAACTTTGAGAAGAAATTGGGTCGACTCGAGGAGATTGTTCAGAAGATGGAGCAGGGTGAGCTCACTTTGGAAGAGTCCTTGCAGGTCTTTGAAGAGGGTGTGAGACTCTCTCGAGAGTGTCATCAACAGCTCAATCAGGCGGAGCAAAAGGTTCAGCTGCTACTCAAAGTGGATGAGGAAGGTCGGGCGATCACCGAGGACTTTGGTGGGGCCGAGGCCGAGGAGGTATAGAGTTGATTGAGTCATTGGAGGCCGCCTTTAGGCAAGATGTGGAGCTCGTCGAGCAGCACTTGAATGAAGTGCTGGCGGAGTTACCGGACTTTGCGGGGCAAGGCTATGGGCGACTGAAGGAGTCGGTGGCCTATTCCCTGACTTCGGGGGGAAAGCGCTTTCGTCCGGTGCTTGCACTGCTGACTGCCGAGGCCCTGCAGATAGAAAAACAAAAGGCTTTGCCTTGGGGTTGCGTTCTGGAGATGGTTCACACCTACTCTCTGATCCACGACGATCTTCCGCTGATGGACAATGATGACTACCGACGGGGAAAGCCCACCAATCACAAAGTCTATGGGGAGGCAATGGCCCTCTTGGCCGGAGATGGTCTGCTGACAGAGGCTTTTTTTTGGTTGGCAAAGAGCTATCGTAGTCAACCGGATTTGCTGGCTGAACTGGTGGGTCTGTTAGCGGGCAACTCAGGCCTGCGCGGAATGGTGGCGGGTCAAGCTATGGACATTGAGCCAGAGCCCCAATTGGAGCCCGCAAGCGTGGAGCAGTTGCACCGGCTAAAAACAGGAGCTCTGATTGAGGCCGCTGTTCTGGGTGTAAGTCACATTGCTCAAAGCCCTCCACCTGTTCATGAGGCTTTGAAGGTTTACAGCCGAAGCCTGGGCTTGGCTTTTCAGGTGGCTGACGACCTTCTTGACTATGATGCGGAAAACCCTGAGCCTGTCAGCCTTGTCGGACTGTTGGGAGTTCGCGAAGCCAGGGCTTTTTTAGAGAAACTCGTCGATGAATCTCTGCGCAGCCTTAAAAAGGTTCCAGGTCCTACGGAAAGCCTTCAGCAGTTGGCTCTCTATAATCTCACTCGGCTTAAGTAGTGACCGGCGATAGCCGCCACTATCTACAGCCCAGGGCTTTCGGGCCTGTAGTCCAAATGCTTGGCCATCAGTTGGGCCACTCGATCCTGATACTTCTCCATGCAGCCTTGGGATTCCAGGGAGTCACCGCTGAGATCTTCGCAGTCGGCCGTCATCTCGTGGAACAGCTGGGTGCATTCTTGCAAGTAATCAGAGGCTTGGCTTTGAAATAGAGCCACCAGTTGTTGGATCTCTGAGTTGATATGCAACTGCAGTTCCAAGGCCTCTTCCTCGCTGACCTCTTCACTTTGAATGAGTTGGGCTAGATCTAAGAAGCGCTCGTCAATGTCTTTTGACAGCACCCATTGCTCGGGAAAGAGTTCTTCCTCCTCTCCCTCCTCAACGGCCTCTTCACTCTCTGCTTGTAGTTCGCGCAGCAAGCGGTCAATGGCCAGCTTTCCGTGCTCCATGACCACCACAGGAAAGGCATTGGCCACGCAGGCCATTGCGGCCTCGGCATCATTGTTATCTTTGGGACTGAGGTAAATGACAGCTCCCACAACTCCAACCAGGACAAGAGCGCCGAGGCCGCTCAACCAGATCCAGGGGGTTTTTGCGCTGTTTTGTGACGTAGACATAGGCCTTCTCCTGTTTGAGCCCTGAGCCTAACACTGAGCCTCTCGCCTTCCAAGGCCATTTGTTGTAAGTTGGGGCGGATGAGATTGGATCAGCTTCTGGTAAAACTCAGTTTAGCCCCCTCCCGGGCCAAGGCCCAGGAATTGATTCGTCAGGGCGAGGTCGAGGTCTTTGAGAGGGGCGTTTGGGACACCGTGACTTCGGTCAGTCATCCGATAAGGGAGGGTGGAGTCGTTCCGCCGGCGCGACTCAAAAGTCGGGAGAGTCTTCGTTTTGTCTCACGCGGAGGGCTCAAGCTCATGGCCGCGCTCGAGCAGTTGGAGATGAAGCCAGAGGCCTTGACTGTGCTGGACCTAGGTCAGAGTACGGGTGGGTTTACGGACTGCCTTCTTCAAAGCGGAGCTGAACAGGTGGTGGGCGTGGATGTGGGTCACGGACAGTTGGCGGAAAAGCTTAAGGTCGACCCTCGAGTGAAGAGCTTTGAGGGGCTGCACATCAAAGACATTTCTCAGCACAAGGAGTTTTTAAAACACTGTCCTCCATCGGGCTTTGCCCTGGCAGTGATGGATTTGGCCTTTATCTCCCTGCCTAAGGCTCTGCCTTGGGTCACTCCTCTGATTCGCTCTCCTGGAGGACACCTTTTGGCCTTGGTAAAGCCCCAGTTTGAAGTGGGAGCAGATCACCTCAACAAAAAGGGAGTGGTCAAAGATGATAGACTTTACTCTTTGGTGGAAGTAAACATCAAAGAGTCTCTGAAAGACCAGGGCTTTCAGGTGAAAGCCTACTTTGAAAGTTCAGTTTTAGGTCAAGAGGGAAATCAGGAGTTTTTTGTCTATGCAGAGAAGTGCGGCGACGGTCAGTTTGGGTAGATATTTGCAGGCCACTGTGGCTTTGTTGTCCATCCCATGGCTTCTCAGCGGCTGTGCTGGCCTCACCACCCGACAAGATCTAAGAGAGCAGCAAAGGTCTGAGGCACAGCCTCCAGCTCCTCCTTCCAGAGATCAGACTAGAGATCAGACCAGAGATCAGGTGATAGATCAGCACACTGAGTGGGATCAGCCCTTTCAGCCCTCGCCCCCTACGCCTGTTCAGATGCCCAAGGTGGGGCTTATACTGGGGCCTGGCAGTTTTAAGAGTTTTGCCCATGCAGGGGTGCTTAAGGAATTGCACAAGGCGCGCATCCCCATTGACGTGATCTTGGGTTTAGAGTGGGGAGCCTTGGTGGCAGGGCTCTACGCCCAGAACGGGCAGATTCACGAGGTGGAGTGGAAGCTCTATCGGATGGAGCAGAGTGATTTGCCCCAGAGAGGGGGCCTTTTCCGCCGTCGGGCCGACAGTTTGGAGTCCCTGCGTCCATTCCTCAGCCGCCAATTTCAGGTGAACAACGCCAGTGCTCGAATTGAGAACGCAAAGATTCACTTTGCCTGTCCGTCCCTGTCTTTAAATCGCGGATCCCTGCAGTGGCAGAGTCGGGGCAGCTTTGCCGAGGCTATGAACAAGTGTCTGCCCTTTCCTCCTCTGTTTCGTCCTGAAGGGGAGTGGTCGGCGGCAAGCTTTGCCCTGACGGAGGCCGCTGAGTATATGCGAGCTCAGGGAGTCAATCTGATCATCTTGGTCAATGTTCTGTCTGCGGGGGAGCTGCTGGGGACAGAGGCCCTTGGGGAGGACCCATCGGCGGTGATCTTGTGGCAGGAGCTCAGGCGAGCCATGTCCCAGGCGCAGAAGACAGGAGTGGTGCAGGAGGTGATTGAGGTCAACACGAGAGCCCACCGCCTTCAGGATTTTGAACAGCGCAAACGGCTGGTCAGTGCTGGCGAAAGAGCCGGCCAAGCTGCTGCCAGAAGACTTGCCGAAAAGTATGGATTTTAGCCGAGGAGAGCACTTATGCGTAAACCCCATTTGGATATGAATATCTTTAAAGCTCGCCGACAGAAGGTGGGCAAAGACTTGGTGGGCTCTGCCATTGTGGTGGCAGCCAATCCGGAGGCCGTGCGCAACTTTGATGTGCATCACCCCTATCGGCAGGACTCAAATTTTTACTATTTGACTGGATTTGAGGAGCCCGAGTCAGCCTTTGTGTTTAGACCGGGAATGCACCCAGAAACAGTCCTCTTTGTGAGAGCTAAGAATCCGGAGAGGGAGACTTGGGATGGCTTTCGCTATGGACCAGAGGGAGCCAAGGAGAACTTTTTAGTTGATCAAACCTATCCCATTGAAGAGTTTGAACAGCGGGCGGCAGAGCTTCTTTTAGAGGTGGATCAGGTCTACTACAGCCAGTATCGAGATCCGGCCTTTGACCGGCGCATGCAGGAGACTCTGCTGTTGGTTCAGGCCAAGGCTCGAAGAGCAGGAAGAGGGATTTTGCCAGTTCTGGATGCCTACCCTTTGCTAGGGGAGTTTCGTCTGATCAAAGATGAGCATGAAGTGGCCATGATGAGGCGCTCTGCTGAGATCGCTGCCGAAGCTCACAACGAACTGATTGAGCATATTGCCCCTGGGGTGAGTGAGAGGACTCTTTTTGGACGCTTTACTTACGATATCATGGCCAGAGGGGCGTCGGGTCAGAGCTATCAGGGGATATTTGCCAGTGGCCCCAATGCGACGACTCTACACTATGTCTTTAACGATCAGGAGCTGAGGGCCGGAGAGGTGATCTTGATCGATGCAGGGGCTGAGTACAACTACTATGCCTCGGACATCACCCGCTGCCATCCGGTCTCGGGCAAGTTTACATCTCGGCAACAGGAGATTTACGACCAGCTGCTAGGGGTTCAAAAAAAGGTGATCTCTCTGATGAAGCCAGGCACAGACTTTCGCAAACTGCAGCAGGTGACCATTGATGCCCTGGTCGACTTGGCCTTGGAGCAGAGGTTGTTGAAGGGCAGCAGAGACGAGATCATTGAAAAGGGACTCTATCAAAAATACTACCCCCACGGTGTCAGTCACTTTTTGGGTCTGGATGTCCATGATGCCGGCAAAGTGGATCGAAGCAAGGATCAGGGCCGACCCCTTGAAGAGGGCATGGTCTTGACCGTTGAACCCGGTTTTTATATCCCTCAACAAGATCCCGATGCGCCAGAGGAGCTGCGTGGGCTGGGTCTGCGCATAGAGGACGATATTTTGATCACCTCAGAAGAGCCCGAGGTGCTCAGCCAGCTTGCTAAAAAATAATGTTAGTCTCTT
>SKYF01000039.1 GCA_007128005.1 Bdellovibrionales bacterium | reverse complement strand
TTCATCATCTGGCTCATCATTTTTTTGGCCTGCTCGAATTGACGCACAAACTTATTCACATCACTGACCTCTGTCCCACTGCCTTTGGCAATCCTGAGGCGGCGAGAGCCGTTGAGAATCTTGTAGTTTTCCCGCTCTTGCGGAGTCATTGAGCGAATGATGGCCTCTATTTTTTTCATTTCCTTGTCGGGTGGGGCCATGCCCTTCATCTGCTTGCTCATCTGCCCCATACCGGGGATCATCTTCATGATGCTCTCCATGCCTCCGAGCTTTTTCATCATCTGAATCTGCTGCAGGAAATCCTCCATACCAAATTCGTTTTTGACGAGCTTTCTGGCCGAAGCCCTGGCTTCCTTTTCACTGACCACCTCTTGAGCTTTCTCCACCAGAGACATCACATCGCCCATATCGAGAATTCGCGAGGCCAGCCGATCCGGGTGGAACACCTCAAGGGCTGAGACCTTTTCCCCCACCCCTAAGAACTTTATGGGAACCCCCGTGGCTTCGCGCACACTGAGGGCCGCTCCGCCCCGAGCGTCCCCATCCACCTTGGTCAGCACCAATCCTGTCAATCCCAAGCGCTGATGAAAGCCCTCTGCCACATTCACGGACTGCTGTCCCAACATAGCATCGGCCACCAAAAGCACCTCCTGGGGCTCCCAAATACCTTTGAGCCTCACAAGCTCCTGCATCAGATCCTCATCGATTTGAAGTCGACCGGCCGTATCGACAATCACCACTTCCACCATCTCTCGCTCGGCCCAGTCTCGAGCCTGGGTTAAGATCTCCTCTGGTTTCTGTTCGGGACGAGACTTAAAAACCGGCAGATCATTTTGCCCTGCCAAGGTGATCAACTGATCGATGGCCGCGGGACGATAGATGTCCGCTGGCACAAGGCCCGGTTTTTTCTTGAGTTTTTGACGAATATGCAGGGCTAACTTGGCCGCTGTCGTTGTCTTTCCCGTCCCCTGAAGCCCCACCAGGAAAATAACTGCGGGCTTTCCCCTGACATCTAGCCCCTGACTCTCACCCCCAAGCAGACTCACCAGCTCATCGTGGACAACCTTTACGAATTGTTGCCCTGGGGTCAGGCTCTCAAGAACCTCTTGCCCCAGAGCCTTGGCCTTAACTCGATCAATAAAGCTCTTGACCACCTTAAAATTCACGTCCGCTTCGAGCAGACTCAGGCGGATTTCCTTAATACTCTCTTCAATATTTTTTTCTGTGATACGCCCCTGGCCTTTCAGCTTTTTTAAACTGCCCAGAAGCTTATCTGATAAATTGTCAAACATAGTTTCTCCACCTCACCAACGGCTAAAGGAACTCACTCGCAGGAGCCTAAGAGCCAATACATACATTAAAAGCAAGGCCAACAGCGACACCACGGCTGCAAAGCCCAAGGGCACATCTGAGATCCCCAAAATTCCATACCTCACCCCATTGATGAGATAAAGCAGTGGGTTAAACTGCGCCAGATTCCTCCAAAAAGGATGCAGCGACTCAATTGAAAAGAACACCCCCCCCAGATAGAGCAAAGGAAGCAGTATAAAGCCCCCCACCACACTGAGCTGATCAAAAGTTTTCGCCCAAAAGGCCACCATCAGTCCCAATTGAGCAAAGGCCAGCCCTCCCACGATCAGAAAAAACAACAAAATCAAGGGATGCTCCACTCCCAACCAAGCCCCGTGAGTGAGAAAATAAAAGGCCTGACCCACAAGGTAGGTGATAAAACCCACAATCAAGCCCCTGGCTAGCCCCCCAAAGCTTAAGGCCCAGATGATCTGTTGTTCACTGAGAGGGGTCACTTTAAAGTCCTCAAGCTCTCCGGCAAATTTTGCCCCGCCCACTGAGCTGGAGCTGTTCTGAAAGGCGTTGTTCAGACAGCTCATCATCACTAAGCCCGGGATAAGAAAGGCTAGATAGGAAACCCCTGAGACGAGGCTAATGTGTTGTCCCAAACTGACTCCAAAAATCAACAAGTACAGGGAGGAGTTGATTAAGGGAGTCAGCAAAGTTTGAGCGGCCACCTTTTGAAAGCGCATACACTCTCTGCGAAACAGCGTAAAAAAAGGCACCCAGCTCAGCTGAGCTTTTGAGCTCATGACTTCTCCCCCACAATGCACTGAAAGGCGTCCTCAAGACTCCCCTCAGATATTCTCAGATCTTGAACAACAGCCATATCCAAGCCCAGCTCTAGAAGAAGCTCCCCGACCGCCATTGAGGCTGGCAGGCGAAACTCCAACTCATGCTCTCGCTGGGCCACCAACAGCGGATGCCGAATGGGCTTTAATTCTGACTTGAGCACAACTACCACCTGTCTCTGTGTCAGTTCATGGATCAACCCATGGGTTTCCCCTACACAGCGCAGTTCTCCCTGATGGATAATAGCCACTCGATCGCAGAGTTTTTCGGCCTCCTCCAAATAGTGGGTGGTCAACAAGATGGTCACACCCATCTTCTTCAGCTCCACCACAAAGTCCCAAAGAGAGCAGCGAAGCTCAATGTCCACTCCCGCTGTGGGCTCGTCGAGTAAGAGCAACTTGGGCTCATGAACCAGTGCCTTGGCAATCAAAAGACGCCTCTTCATCCCCCCACTCAGCTGCTTGACCTTTTTTTTCCTGTGTTCCCACAGCTGAAGCCGTTGTAGGATCCATTCCATCCTATCCTGGTTTTTGCGTTTGCCAAAATAGCCTGAGTAAAAACTCAAGATCTCTTCCACATTGAAAAAGCCATGATTGATGATCTCCTGGGGAACATAGCCAATCACAGACTTAGTGTACCTGGGGTTGACTTGGACGTCTTGCCCAAAGACCAGAGCTTGGCCGGCACTAGGCCTTTCTAAGGTCACCACCACTGAAATAATCGAAGTCTTACCGGCTCCGTTGGGCCCCAAGAGGCCAAAGATTTCCCCTGGCCGGACGTCAAAGCTCACCCCCTTGACCGCTTCAAAAGAGCCATAACTTTTTCTCAAACCCTTAATCTCTAAAGGACTTTGATCTGCACTCATGGCCGCCAATGTCGCTCTTCGCCAGCCTCCTGTCACTCCGTGTCGCCAGGCATCAAGTAGCCACCAGGGGCCCGACCAAGGTCTCCCTGATTGTTCATTTGGACCTTCAGTTTTTTCTGCAGGCACCGATCAGAGAAATATGTCAGAATCTCAGTCGCACAAAGAAATGATGCCCATTCCGATTCAGGAGTTTATTTCTGGGGTCAATGTTCCCGTCGATCTTCACGTGCGCCTCAGTGATGAAAAGTTTGTGTTGATCTGCAAAAAGGGGACAAAGGCCTCACCGGACCAGCTCTCCTCCTACAAAGACAAAACGGTGAGCTACCTCTGGGTGAAGAAGTCCGATTATCACATGGTCTCCCAGCAGGTCATCGCCATTGCCGGGATCGTGGTGGGTAAAGACCAGCTCAGCCTTAAGCAAAAAACCCATGTTCTCTCAAATGCTGCCAAAACCGTTTTCAATGAGCTTGAGCATATGGGTGTCAGCCTTGGAATGTACAACAATGCCCGCCAGGTCACCGAGGCCACCGTCAGCATGCTCGAGCACCACAAGGATTTTTCAGCCTTGATTGAAAGCCTCAACGAGTACTCAGATGAGCTCCTGCGCCACTCCATGGCCGTCAGCGCCTTAAGTACAGTTTTAGGGCAAGCGCTCAAGTGGGAAAAGCGCTCCACCCTGGAGAAGCTCGCCCTAGGTGGTCTGCTCCATGATATTGGAAAAAAAACCCTCCCCCCAGAACTGCTCGACAAACCTAAAGCGCAAATGAGCTTTGATGAAATTCAACTCTATGAAACTCATCCCTTCAGGGGCATGCAACTGCTGCAAAGCCTGGGTGTGGTTCCAGACGACATCGTCTCCATTGTCTATGAGCACCATGAAAACGCCATTGGCCAGGGCTTTCCCCAACGCCTGCGCGATATAAAGGTGCATCCCCTGGCTCGAGTGGTCGCCTTGGCGGACCAATTTGTCAGCCTGACTGTGCGCAACAAAAACTCTCCTCAACCCAAATCTCCCTCAGAAGCCCTCGTCTACATTGCCCACATTATGGGACAGCCCTTTAACAAGGATGCCTACCGAGCTCTGGAAGCTGTCATCACCCGACAAAATGCCGGGCAGGCCGCATAAATCGTACTCAGGCGAGTTGTTCTGAAGTAGTCTTTTGGAATGCAAAAAACTTCTTCCTCTTATCCGGATGCCCAGAGACACCATGAGCGGATTGAGCAGCTGCACAGGCGCTCTGACAAAATCTCTCAACGACTCAAAAAGATCGATAGCAAGATCCAGAGCCTTATGACCCAGAGACTTGTATTGGGGCTATTGGCTTTTTTCTCTGCTCTGATACTGCTGCTTGGCCCTGAGTATCAAATGTGGGGCTGGGTCTTTCTTGTTTCACTCGGGGTGTTTATTCAACGCATGAGAGTTCATGGACGCTGGCGCCGCTTTCGACGGCGACTTGAAACTTTAAAATTATTTTTTGAACGCCAGGCCCAGAGGCTAAAGGGTCGACTGGATCAGTTTGACATCACCCCACTCAGCAGCATGGGCGCGGAGTCTGAGACCGAGGCCTTTTTAGATGAGGACCTTCACCTGCTCAGCCGCAAGAGCAGTCTGTTCCAACTTATGAACGAAACACTGACTGAAGGGGGTGAGGCCCGACTGAAGAGTTGGCTCTTAAAACCCCTGACCAGTTTGGGCGACATCAAGGCTCGAAGAGCCATGATCGAAAGCCTTAGCCAGCATCCCGGCCCCCTGATTAAACTCTGCGTGATTGGGCAAAGCCAGCCTCTGCGTGTGGCCAGCACTGAACTCAAGAGCTTTGTCGGACGCAGCCTGCTGGGGCCTCAGTTTAAAAAATACGCCCTTTTGCATATGATTCTCTTCCCCGCCTATCTGCTGACTCTTGTTTTACAGGTTCAAGGGGTGGTGGGAGGTCCTTTGGCCCTGCCGATAGCTCTTTACGCCCTCTTTTCTCTATTTAGCCTCTCCCAGGTCAGCGACTCTTTCAGTAAGGCTGAGGACCTCAATCAGTCTTTGGAAGGACTAAAACCCCTCTTGGTTCACGTAGAGTCCAAACCCTTCGCCTTTCAAGTGGCCTGCCCAAGGCTTTTCAAAAATGAAGTGTCAAAAAACCTGGGCCGCTTAGGGTTTTACATTTCCGGATTGAGTGTTCAGGGGCATTTTTTAATCCACTTTGCTTTGAATGCCCTGAGCCCTTGGACCTATAGCTTTGCCTATTTAGCCGAAAGGTGGCGGCTGGCTCACGCATCAAAGCTCCTAGACACCCAAGAAGACCTCTTTGAGCTAGAGGCCCTACTGAGCCTGGCCTTGGTTCATCACTTCCAAAGTCAAACTTGGCCAGAGTGGAAAGAGCAACCCTATTTAAAGGTCTCCGATCTCTACCACCCCTTGATTGATCGCAGTCAGGTGAAAGCCAACTCCCTGGAAATGAGCTCAGAGAGTCGACTGGCCCTCATCACCGGCTCCAATATGAGCGGCAAATCCACTTTCTTACGCACAGTCGGACTCAACCAGCACCTGGCCTTAATTGGAGCCCCCGTCTTTGCTCGAGAATTTGTCAGCTTTGTTGCTCCTGTGATGAGCTGCCTGCACGTTTCCGACTCTCTGGAAGCCGGCTACTCCAGCTTTTATGCAGAGGTCCGAAGGGTAAAACAGATCATTGAGCGGGCTCGCAACAAAGACTCTTTTATTTACTTAATTGACGAGATCTTTCGTGGAACCAACAACAGGGAGCGCCTCAAGGGCAGTCAGGCCGTGGTGGAGCATCTTTTGGAACACCCGCAGATTTTAGGGCTGATCAGCACCCACGACCTGGAGCTCACCCAACTGGGGGAGAGATTCCAGGCCCTTAAAAACTTCCACTTTCGTGACGAGGTTGTAGAGGATCAGCTGCACTTCTCCTACTTGATTCAACCTGGCCCCTGCCCCACGACCAATGCCCTTAGAATTATGGCTCTAGAGGGACTCCCTGTAGGCCACGAGCTTGGCGGCAGTTGAGCCTTGACGGCCCGCCCTGGGAACAGATAGACCAGAAGTCATGTCAAAACCTAAAGAGGCCTTTTTGGTCACAAGCTTTTACCAATTTATTCCTCTGAACAAAGACCAGCTGCCTGACCTGAAGACACAGATTTATGAGCTCGGCGAGAGCTTGGGGGTGAGGGGTCTGTTTTTACTCAGCACTGAGGGCTTTAATGCCACTTTGTCTGGACCTGAATCGGCTTTGGCTCAATTTCGACCACAGATGGAGGCGCTGCTAGGAACAGGAGAGGGGTCCAAATGGGGCAAGATCTTTTTTAAAGATCACAGAACCGACAGACATGTGTTTTTAAAAATGCGGGTTAAGATACGCCCTGAAATCGTGACCTTGGGCAAACCTGAAGTGGTGCCCACAAGCCCCGTCAATAGGCACCTTGAGCCCGAGGAGTGGCACCGAGTTCTTGAGGAAGAGAACGACGTGCTGGTGCTAGATACTCGCAATCGCTATGAATATGATATTGGAAAATTCAGCGGGGCCGTTGATCTCAACATTGAGGAGTTTCAATCCTTCCCCGAAAAGATCAAAGAGGCCGGAATTCCGAAAGACAAAAAAATCCTCATGTACTGCACGGGCGGAATTCGCTGCGAAAAGGCCCTGATTGAAATGCAGAATCAGGGCTATGAGAATGTCTATCAGCTCAACGGGGGAATTATAAACTATATTGAGAAGTTTCCCCATGGGCTTTGGGAAGGCGAGTGCTTTGTCTTTGATTACAGAGTGGCCGTAGACAGACAACTTCGCCCCTCAAAAGTTTATGGCTTATGTCCCCACTGCGGCCAACCGGCCAAACAAAAAGTCGACTGTGGCCAATGTGGCCAAGTGGATGTGGTCTGTGATCGCTGTCTGAGCATAGGGGATCCAGCGCTGCTCACCTGCTCTAAAAACTGCGCCCATCACTACCGTATGGGTCACAAGTCCAAACGCCCCCACTTGGACCCCTTGAGGCGTCGTGGGATCAGCTCAACGGCTTGACTTTATCGTCCCAAGCGGAGCCCAAAAAGGACATAGTCGCCCTGGTTTTTAGAGTCCAACCGCCTTCCCCACTCCACACGAAGACTTCTCAGCTCCATCCCAAAGGCCACCACGGGGCTATTGAGGTTTTCTCTACGCAAAAAGCGATAGTAGTTCATGCCCACACCCAAATCCACTCTGAGACTTCTAAAATCTGCCCCACCCAGTGCATGGGAGTAGCCCGTACGCCAATAGTTGAGCCGCTCGCTAGCCCCTGGGCGAGTCCAGCCATAAGACCAACGCCACCTATCCCAAAGCTCCAAGGCAAACTCCAAACCCCAATGACTTTCACTCAACTCCCCCTGCCTCCTCAAAGAGTCGTTGAGGCGGGTCAACAAGAGCCCTGAGCGATGACTGGCATAAAGCCATGAGATGGGCTCCTCCCGCTCTTTCTTCTCCATCAGTTTTTCCACTGTCTCGGCAGGAGCAAAAAAACCCACCTGCCCTGCTCCCATGCCCACTAACTTTGAAGAGACAACACCTACAATTTCCCCCTTACTGTTGAGCAACGGCCCACCAGAGTTGCCCGGACTTACGGACAAATCACTGACAATGTTATCTTTATTGACCTTGGAAACCACCCCGGTCGAAATCATAAAAGACCGATCATTAAGTAAAATCCCACCCAACAAAGTCCCTCTCAGCGCCAAGGGGTGTCCAATGGTCGCCACTGGCTCCCCCTCACGAATGGGTGCAATTTGAAGTGCCAGGGGTTTGCGCCCTGAAAAGTCCCGCGCAAGACGCAGCAGCGCCACATCTCGGTCCCTGTCCTTGGCAATCACCCAGGCTTCCACCTTCTCCTCGGGATTCTTCATCAAGACCATCACCTGGCGCAGATGAGAAACACAGTGCCAGGCTGTCAGGACCAGTTTCTCCCCCACCAGTGAGCCCGAGCAGACTCCCGGGCCGGCCACCACTGCGATAGAGTTGACTTTATTCTGGTAGACTTCACTCCAATCCACGGCCCGGGCAGAATTGAAAGACCCCCCAAAAAAACCTGCAATGACAAGTGACTTCAGAAAAAAACTCATAGCTGCCAACTTAATATTCTCTGGGCCAACAAACCAGAAAAAATCTAGAGTTTTTACAGGCCCACTTGCGCCCTGCGCCAGAAGGCCATAAGCTCCCACTTCATGCACAAAACCTCATTTTTTTGGCCTGTTCTTATCTGGCCTGCCACGGCCATCCTACTCTCTTTGCCCACACACCAGGCATTGGGGGCTGCGAGCTGCCAAGCTGTGTTAAGCGCGAACAAGGACCTATATCGGGTCCCACCACCATCCAAGCCCACTCTGCTCCTCACTGAGCCCTTCAATAGAAAGCTATATGGGGTCAGTTTAGAGGAGCTGATCGCCCTCAGACCCAGCCAGGATCTGCTCACCAGCTATTATCAACTTCAGCAGCTGAGCGCTCTTATTCTCGACAATCAGTTTTTGGACAGACAAGTTCAGATTCAAATTTTTAAGGCCCTAGCCGAGAAACTCAACAAAGATCTATTCTTCTCCTCAGAGGGCGAATACCTCCTGGCCAGTGAAGTCTTTGAAAGAGCCTCCATTAAGTCCAGTGAGGACTTGGCTTTTGATCAGATCAGCCAATCTGCCCTTATTGAAGTGGCGCAGGCTTTGATTTCTGGGGCCATTGACTCCTCACTGAAGCAATTTAGCTTCTTAACAGATATGCAAAAGGACACCCTTGAAGAATCTACCTTTTTGGATCTGGTGACAAAACTCATTTTATCCCAATACCCCGATTACTGGAAAGAGCGACTTAAGTACCAAGCCCAATTGGCTCAAATTGACGGAGAGCTGGAACTGAGCCGTTTTATTGAGAGCAAAATCGCCTTCTACTTCAACAAATATCTTTGGCCCAGCCGAGACAAAAATGTGACGAAATTTATTGAGTACATTTTGATGGAGGACACCATTCTCGGTTTAGAGATGGACTCGGATTTACCTACCTTCGTCAATTTTTCTACCCCTCAACTGGATGAAAATTTCAAAATTCTGCAGGCCCATGGTGGCCTACTTCGATTGCTCTCCCTGAGACACAAGTCTACTGATGTCGAAATTGGCGGGATAAAAAGAAATGCTCTGGAGAGCCTGGTTCAACTCTTTGCTCCTGTTGAAAAAGCTGTTTTAAATATACTTCCTCCCGATGCCATTAGCCACCTGGACTACGATCGAGAGATGGGGCTCCAAGCTCTGGTGCACTCAGGAGTGTCCGAAAAATATGCGGAAATTCTCTTGGATCTCTATGACTTTGCATCTACTGGCTTTAAATTCCAACAGCTGAGTGCCCATGACCTTGAGAGCCGGGTAAAAAAAGAGCTGAAGCTAAGCATCAGCAGATGGCGACAGGATCTTGAGCAGTATCAGCAAACTCAAAGGCAACAAACAAAGACCGCCCCCGGAGAATTGGAGAAAAAACCTCATCCCTGGAGACCCAAAATCTCATCTCCCAAGCAAGCCGCTTCTTCACCCCAGCTCAATCCCAACAAAAGAAAGAACCAAAGACATTTTGCAGACCAGGGGATTGAGGCCTCCACACCAGCTACAACTTCACCCACACCGATTCTCCCCAACCCCTCATGGGAAGAGGCGACCTACAAGCTCACCCCTGTCTCCTTAAAGTTGGAAAAAGAGCTCCAACAACTGGAAGCAGCCCACCCTGGGATTGTGCGTAGGCTTGAAGACGAAGTTTTTCCTGACTTGCTTCGTAACCCATTCTTTAACCCTATTCTAAAGAGCAATGTGTTTAGAAGAGACCGTATTCGCCGACATCGCGTGCACATAGCCGGCATTCGCCTCAGGATTGCCTACAAAGTCAATAAAGAGGGAAGAACCCTTGAGATCCTTAGCGTAGGACAGAGGGACAGATTTTACAATCGGTTAGAACGATAGACTGATGGGAGCAAATCTAGAGATGTATTCACGACTATGGATCTTTGCCTCTCTGCTCTTTTGTTTCCTTCCCCGAACTTCCCTTGCCCTAGATTCGTGCTATTCCTTATCATCTCCGTCATTCATGCTGGGTCAACCCACAGTCCAGAAAGGGGCTACGGCCTCAGCCCTTGTTGTCCACGGGCTCAATAGCTCCTCTGATATGATGAACGACATTTCAGCCTTTTTACAAGATCTTGGGGTCAACACTCTTGGTATAGAACTGTATGGGCACCGCGGGGACTACAGTGAGTTTAAGAGGGCCACTCAACAGGATTGGCTTGACGATGTTCTGAGAGGTTACTGTCGCCTCAGGGAGCTGGGACTGCCAATTGTTTTTGTGGGCTATAGCCTTGGGGGTTTTTTGGGTCCTTACCTGAGCACCCAACGCAGCGATGTGCGGTTTGAGGCTTTTGTTCTTCTGGCCCCTGCAATTGCTGTTCACAGGCCTTTTGAGTGGCTTTCTTGGCTACGAATTTTGGGTCGAAATTTTTCTCTCCCCGCTCGAGCTCCAGAAGACTATCGCATTTACTCAAAAGTGCCGGTGTCGGCCTACTGGGAATTTCTCGATGCTAAGGACACTTTTGCTCGGGCCAGCCTGGAGAGATTGAAGATTCCGTCCCTGATCTTGATAGACCCTCGCGATGAATTGGTCAGTTCTGAGGGCTTACAGGAATTTATCTGGAACAACAACTTGCATGGGTTCTGGAATATCATTGAGATCAAATCCCAGCATCCCTACAGGCACATCATCATCGACCGAGAAACTCTACCAGAAACGGCCTGGAGACAAATAAAGAGTTTTCTTTTCCCTCTCATTCAATAGAGAAATCACAATAAAGAACTCTGTCGGCACGAGTCACCCTTGCTCACTGAAATTCTAACTCAGTTTGAGGCGCTCGGCTTGAGGTATCAGTACATATCTAAGTGACTATAACTCGTCTAAGTCCCTATAGTTTTGAGGCAATTCGCCCCCCCTTCATTCACCTCAAAAAGAGGTGATAATCCAGGGGTGTTTGAATCACTCTTTGGCAATGCCACAGTCGAAAAGGTCTTGCTTTACCTTCACAACTACAATGAAGGTTACGCCTCTGAGATTGCAGCGACCTTTTCTATCAGCCTCAGCCTTGTACAGAAACAGCTGAAACGCCTTGAAGATGGGGGCGTGATCGTAAGTCAACCTAAGGGGCGCACACGCATCTTTGTCTGGAATCCTCGCTATCCATTCCTGAAAGAACTTCGGAGTCTCTTGGAAAAGTCGTTTGAATTCATGCCTGAAAATGAAATCAAAAAATATTATCGTAAGCGCCAGCGTCCAAGGCGCACAGGTAAGCCTCTGTGAAAATTACTAACAAGAGCAGTATTCAAGTTGTCGCATCCATCGTATGTGACTGCCTGCTCAAGCATGGGGTTCATGCAGTTCTCTCAGGGGGAGCTGTCGTGTCGATTTATACAAAAAATGAATCTGCTGCTCTGAGTGAGATTGGTCTTACAAAATCATCTGGGCGTCACTTCACTCACCCAGAAACCGAGTATTTTGTCGAATTTCCAAGCCCACCTCTCGCCATTGGAAATATGATTATTAAAGACTGGGCTGTTCAAAACAATAAGGCCGGAAAACTTCAGCTTCTAACCCCCACACATTCTGTAATGGACCGACTCGCAGGATACTTCCATTGGAACGACAAACAGAACCTAGACTAGGCTCTCATGATCGCTCGACAACATCCGGTCAAAATGAAGGAAATAGAGTCGTGGGCCAAGAGCGAAGAGGAGCTAGATAAATTCACAATTTTTAGGGATCAACTGAGGAAAAGCAAGTCCCGCACTGGACAATAGGTTACATCTCCTTAGGGCTCTCTCACCACAATGTGAGACTCACTCAAAAACAGATTCCTACTATTTGTATGAACCGACTGCTCTTTAAAAAGCACCCACTCTTGTTCCGCTGCTGGTGATTGTGATATTTCTTTGCCTTTGATCTCACCTCAACTCGCTGCATATCCAAACAGGGCCTGGCACCATCTGCCAACCGGTAAGGGTCCCAGGATTTTAAGATCGCCTAAAGGAATTATTAACAGTTTCCAAGTATTTGTTATTAATGCCTTTTTTAAACAATTGCCAAGCCTTGGAGAGCTTTCCTCAAGTGCGCGACGGCCCCGCACTGACCGGGTTTTGAGAGGGCGTCGATGTTTCAGTAATGCCCAAATTTAGCTTTCTGGATAAACTCAACAGTGGTATTATAATAATACCATAAGGAGTAGTGCATGAACGATGACACCCTTACTCATGCCCTGGATCAATTAGATCTTTTACTGCAAAGGGAATCTCTGCAGATCGAAATCGTCATCTGTGGGGCCTATGCCATTAAACTTCACGGATTTGATCGGGGGATTTTTACACAGGACATA
>SKYF01000175.1 GCA_007128005.1 Bdellovibrionales bacterium | reverse complement strand
TTTGGCAGCAACGCCGAAAACCAACTGGACATGCCTCAGCAGCTAGAGAAGGTGGACCAGATTGTGGCCGGAGGCCTGCACACCTGTGCTCTTTGGGGCAACAACCAAGTGGTGGAGTGCTGGGGCAATAACAACTGGAAACAGAGCAGTGTTCCTGCCTTGGGTTCTCCAGTGCGACTGGCCGCTGGCGGCTACTGCACCTGTGTTTGGGATGCCGAATACAATAACGGAGATGACCTGTGCTGGGGGATGATGGGGCAACTCTACCAGTAGGCTCGCCATTTTGAAAACAACGACCAGGTCGCCTTTTTGGGCGGCCTGATGGGTTTGGGGGCATCGGCCTGAAGAACTTGAGCCAAGGGCTGCTCCCTATGCCTGTCTAAAAACTCTGCAATCTCAACTCGAAACTCCTTAAAGTCCCAGTAGTGATGTATCTGCTTATCGGCCGACAAAATCTCTCCTCGCCGAGACAAAATGTAGCTGAAGGCAAACTGCTCCATCACATGTTTGGCATAAATAGAGTACATTTGATCGGTCAAGGACAGCACCTCTTGGACCAAGTCCTTTTGCCCCTCAGGAATACCCAACACTCCCGCATTCCACATGGCTGTGTCCACGGGGATAAAGGTCTTGTTCCCAGAGTTCTGGGGGCCCATCGGGCCAAGGACAAAAGCATTGCGGCGCAAAAAGCGATACATCTTCTTAAAGATGGGATTGATTTTGTCGCTGATGCGGCCCTCGTTGATGTGCATCACAAACTGGCCCTCAGCCACTGCCTGAAATAGGGCCCAAGGCGGAGAAGTGAAAACTGTGTCCGAGTCCACGTAAAAGAGGTGGCCTTGATGATGAGCAAAAAAGTGCTCAATGACCTTGACCTTAACCCTATGCACAAAATCGATGGCCCCCCTGTACTCCTGAATCTGCCGGGCGGTCAGCTGCTCGTAGTTGACCGGAATGGGACTTGAGCTGAGCCAGGGCCTAAAGAACTCCGGCTGATCCGTGTAAATCAGAATCTTGCAAGCGGGTCTGGAGCCGGCACTAGGGCCTTGCTCATCTTCTGCCACTTGGCGCAAAAAGCTCATTATAGAAAACAAACATTCGTTGAGAATATCTTGGTGGCCATAGGCCTGATAAAGTACTGTGACCATCTGAAACACCTTTGTAAGACAGGGAAAGGACTGACTATGCATTTTTTAGTGACTGGGGGCAACGGCTATATTGGCTCCCATATGTGCAAGTTGCTGATCCAAAAGGGCCATCAGGTCACAGTGGTCGACAACCACTCCACCTCACCGCCTGAACCAGTGCACAAATATGGCCAGTTTTTTAGGGCCGACATTGGTGAGCCCGAAGTTCTTCGAGAGATTTTTCAAGGCCTTAGCCCCATTGATGGGGTGTTTCACTTTGCGGCCAAGGCTCTCGTTCCGGAAAGCGAGGAAAAGCCCTTTTTTTATTACCGAGAGAACCTGCAAAAAACCCTGTCTCTGCTGGAGAGCCTGTGTGAGCTGCCCCGCCCCCCTCAAGTGATCTTTAGCTCCACCTGCGCCACTTTTGGTCAGCCCCGTGTGGAACAGATCTCCGAGGAAGAGGAACAAAACCCCATCAACACCTACGGTCGCAGCAAACAGCTGATTGAGTTGGCCCTTAAAGACCTCTCCCGCCAAGGACGACTCCATGCCGTGGTGCTCAGGTACTTCAATGTGGCCGGCTCCTCGCCCGAGCTTGAGATTGGCGAGAACCACGAGCCCGAAACTCATCTGATTCCCAATCTCTGCCGAAGTGCTTTGGCGGGGGGACGTATTCCCTTTTATCTCTATGGCAGCGAGCACCCCACTCCAGATGGCTCCTGCATTCGCGACTATATTCACGTCGAAGACTTAGTCAGGGCCCACTTTCTGGCCTTTGAGTATCTGCACAACAACCCCGGCTACCATCACTTCAACTTAGGCTCAGAGAGGGGCTACTCCGTTCGCGAAGTCATTGAAGAGTTTGAGAAAGTCACAGGCCACAAACTGGAAGTCCAGGTCCAGCCCGCTCGGGCTGGAGACCCTCCACGGCTGGTGGCCTCGTCCGCTAAGATTCGAGCCGAACTGGGCTTTCAAACTCAGTTCAGCCTGGGCCAGATGATTGAGCACAGCTATAACTACTTAAAGCAAAAGGAGACTAGTCCAAAATCACATCAGGGCCCACTCGAACCAAGACACCCGTGATCACATCACCTGGACGCCAGAAACAGTTTTCCTGAGAAAAATAAATGCCCTCATAGCGGACATAATCTCTGTCCAGGGGGCAGACTTGCGAGGCTTGATACCAGGAAAATTCAGCAAAAACCCTGCAGTGATCGGGAGAGGAAACCACATGGGTGACCTCACCAATGACTTGAGCCTCGGGCTCGCAGGCCAGGGCCTGGATGGAAGCCCCTATCATCGCCGACATCAATGGAACTAAGACCAAAGCCCTTGTAAAAAAACGACTCAAACGACTCAAACGCTTCATACTCTCCCCCTTTTTCTATCCATTGAAGTCCGGTGCTACTTGAAAGGACCGGCCTTGGCAAGACTGAACTGAGCTCGGCGCTATTTCCTAACCAGACCCTGTAATAACCCTAAACAGTCCCGAGCTTTGGAGCGCTCCTCTTGGTAGGTGAGCCTGCTTGCCTGCAGTGTCTGCTGATCTGCTCCACTCTTTATTGTCTGAATGAATCGATTGAGTTTTCGACTCAAGCTCTTCACTTCTAAAAAACCCAAGGAGGAGGACTCCAGGTTGGGCTCCACGGACCCATGAATCTGCAAAAAACCCTGACGCAATTCATGCAGCTGCCACCTGATCTGCTCTTCCACCCACACCATATCATCGTCACTCAGCCCACCCATGAGTTTTGAAAAATCACTCCCAAGAGCAGCCTCTCCAACAAGTATTTTTAAGTGAAGCAGGTCCTCCAAGCCACTGAGTGCCTTTTTTATCTGCCCCAAGGTGTCCAAGGCTGGGCTCATTTGCTGGCCTGAGGCAAATCTTTGCAGAAGAGCCGCTGTGCTGAGGGCCTTTTGTAAACTCAAAATCTCCAGTTGGAGCTCAGCCTGTAGATCTAACACTTGCTGATGGGAGCTTGGAATGGAGCCTCCTATTTTTTTTTCGTCCTTGGAAAAATCTTGACTGAGGAGGTACCATCCCGAAGACAGCTTCACTTGATCGGTAAAATTCTCCCACAGACCATGACTGTGATGATCCCGCATAAACTCTCGCTGATGAACAACCCGAGACCCCAACCAAAAGTTCTTCCGAGCGGCCCCAGCACGCCCTTTTTCCCTTTTGAGAGCCCAAACTAACTTTTGCCTTTCCCTCCACCCCAATTTGTTTCTAAACAACATCAAGCTCTCTTTGAAATAATGGATGGGAGACAACATGGCCCCCGCCGTGGTCATGGCTAAAGAGTACTGGAAGGCGTGATTGCACATAAAGTGAATATGTAACAATCCGTGGATAATGGCCTCATAGGCCCAAAACAAAGAAAAGCCTAGAGCTCCTCCGACGTAGGCGTTGAGGGCGTTTTCATTGCGAGCCACCCGACTCTGAGCGGAAAGTCGAGTCGCAATTTGTTGAGGGTGAGTCAGAGACTGATGCAGGGGCTTAAGACCGTAATCCCAGAGCAAAACCTTGACTGAGCGCACTGTCCATAGAGCCGAGCGGGCCAAAAAGTTCTCTTTAAAACTTCGCACAAGGGGCTGAGAAAAAAACTCTGCCAGGGGTGAACTTTCGTGGTGGTGGTGGTGGTGATGGTGGTGGTGGTGATGGCCGTGGTCCTGTGTGCAACTGGGGCCACAGGAGTGAGTGTGATCTGCCCTGTGACTGGCCGAGTGCTTTTGAAGCTGCTCTTCCTTGGATTGCATGGAGTGCAGCAGAGCCAATATGTTTTGAGACGAGGGGTGACTGATATCCGTGGGCTGCAGCTCAATTCTACGCTGAGAGGGCCACCATCCCTGGCTGTAGAGGAAGGCTGCGGACTCCTCCCATGCGGGCAGAGACTGCAAAGCTTCCCCGGTCGGTGAAGCTGAAGCCGAGTTCAGGTTCTGCAAATAGAGTTGCTCGTAAAGTTTGAGCACCTCAACGGCCTCAGCCAAATCCCTTTCGAGCTGGTCATAGGGTCTGAACACCTCCATACCTGCGCTGTGGCTGTGAGACCCCAGAAGATCTCCTCGCTGCCTCAGGTGATCGAGACCAAATTTCTCCAAAACTTTTGGCCCTTCTTCACCCAGCTCGGCCTCCATAGCCTCTAGCTGAGCTTGGACCTCTTTGTTGTGCTGCTCCAGGGCCTTCTTTTCCTTAAGCCAAGATCGGTAAACCGTCGCAATCAAAGAGGCCCCAAGTAGGCTAAACCCCGTCAGTAGGAGTTCCGTCGAAGTCCAACTCTCTGGACCTAGACCCGAAAGCCAAAGCCCCGTGGCCAGCTCGGTCTGCCCTTCCGGTAAAGTCGCAGCTGAATCAACAGGACTGCCAAAAGAAGGACGTGAAAACTCAAACCCCCCCTCCGTACTGCCCAGGGCAGGACTCCCCCAAAAGCTCAGAGACGCCACCAGAAGGCATCGAATGAATGTATTTAACACAGCCATAGTACCGAGGCTTATTGCAAATAGTTTGCAATAATGCAAGGCCTCAGCCAAAATTTCGTTGACCCTTGGGACTCAAATCCAACCAAGCCGCCAGGAACCAACGGCCTCCAATCTCGAATGGGGGGTGGGTCTACCATTGCAAAGTCGATCATTTTCTCTGACTTGATAGCTTTAATATAGAAAAGGCCAAGTGGGCTCTAAAGCTAAGACTCACTTGACCTTTTTTCAGACAATTTTAACTTTCGATCTTAAATAGAAGAGCAGCTAGCAGACAAGGCCGGGTGATTGTTCACTAAGCTACGGGCTTTTACAAACATTTCAATACCATTGCTATGGCCTTGTAGATCGGCAAAGTGGCCTTGAGTCAAAGATGCAAAGTCATTCAGAGCCGCATCAGAACAGCCCATACTGCGAGCAAAAGCATCTAAAACCTCACCAGAGCCCGAGGCCATCTCCATAAGCAGAGCCTCGTGGTTGACCATGGCATAAACAGCAGCCCCTTGGTCATTCTGGGCAATAGAATGCTGCTCACAACCGATGGTTCCTGTAGTCATTCCGAAGGTGGGAGGAACAAAGTTATTGGTAGTTCCGCGAGTCAGAGTGGCCATAAGGGTTTTGTCCTGAGTAACTTCCCAGCCCAATCCGCAACCATCAGAACTGTCTCGGGCTTGCCCGACCGCAGGAACAAGAGCACCAACAATAAGCATTAGCATCATTTTTTTCATGTATATCCCCTTCTTGGAGTAGATGTTGTTAATCTTTTTAATATATCTTGTCTAGCTGAAGTGGCCCATGCAACTAAAAATAGGAATTTAAAATAAAAAAGAACTCGTTAAATTGAAGATCAATGCGTTCCGCGTCAACTGGACCTTGGTAGAGCTGCCTAAACCCGAAACGAGTTTCCCATTTCTGTTTCACACTCATCGAAGAGGCAACCTCTAAAAAACCGTAATCTTTGGCCCAATAAGGTAAAATAGAATGCTGATGTCCTGCCTGGAGCGAAATTTTCCACGCTGGAAGAATACGAAAAAGAGCTCCTGCAGTGACCCTTGGCCCCAAGCGATAGCCCCGGGGTAATCCCGCCTGAACTTCCATAGAGCCTTGAGCCAGAAAAAAAATGAGGCTATCCGCAGAGGGGGTCAATGCAGCTCCAATGCCACTGCGAAGAGTGGGAGTGAGGCAGTCAAAACAAGCATCCCCTTTTTGGCGCTCCAATCCAAGCGAAAAAGCCCAACTAACCCGTCGTTCTAAGGGGCTGATTGGGTTGAAAGAGACTATGTTGGCTACCATAAACCTCTCTAGACGAAGACCAGCTCTTGACTCGAAGTCCCTGGATCGGAAGTAGCGGAGGATCACCTCTCCGGCATCAATCTGTGACCATGGGTCATAACCACGATCGTCATTCAGAAGATCATGATAGGCAAGCTTAACCCCCATATCCACAAAGTGACTCCAGGGGTTCCAACCTAACCCCAAGTTCAGCCGTCCATCGGAATGCCCCCAGTCCGGACGATTTTCAGCTTGAGGAGCTGGGAGAGGGGGACTTAAGCCCATCTGACTCCGCTGAAGCAATATCTGACTTTGACGAAGAGAACCATTCACCTGCTGGAAGCGCCGAGGATGCTCTCTTTTGAGATACTGAAGATAGGCCATTCCGGCTTCAAGACTTTGGATGTCCTGATGAGGGATTGACTCCGATAAAGAGCCTTTGACTAGGGTCTTCATCTGCCTTTTTTGCTCTGCCGACAAGAGATTATAATGATGATAGGCCATACGACGCAAAGATGGCCTGAGGCGGATGTCCCTGATGGCACCCTCTTTACGGCCTAGGATACGGATAGATTGAGCGGGAGTGAGATAGAGCCGCCCAGACAACAATTCCCAGTCCGGCCGTGCCACCTGAAGAGTGCTGAGAAGATGATAAGAGCAGTTCTCATCAAAAAAATAATAATCAAACCATGTGTTGTTCTCAATTTCCCAGATATGGAGTAACAGCCTGTGAATTTCATCGGGACTGAGACTGAGTTCATATTCCCAAAGATCTCGGCTTTCAGAATTATTATACTCCTGAACCTTGAAATAATAATTGAGGGCCGTGAAATTCCCTTTGTAGCCTCCAAGCAATCCGCGTACTGCGTAAATAAATCCCCCCTCATCATCTGGAGGAACTTGAGCCGCGTAACTAATACTCATATTCAAAAGATCCATATTCTTACGCCCCTCTGGCTCTTTTTGATGAAAGAGCAAAAAGCTATGCCCAAACATAGAGGCTGGATTGTTGGGAAAAGCTGTAGAAAAAACTACTGAAACTCGGTCGGCTTGAAACTGAGCTAAAAAAGAATCCAATTCAGGACAACTTATTTGAGGCAGCTCGATGTCTAAATGGCTTTTGATAAACTGATAGCGCCATGGAAAGGCACAGGCAGCTGATAGCTGGCGGTGTCCATAGTTTTTTACCCCTGGCATTTTAAAAGCCTCAATTGTAGCCAGCAGCTCTTGCAAAGGATCCCTGCGTCCCTCAGGTGAGAGGAAAAAGGCCTCTCCATCAGCCTGACTCATAAAGGGACCAAAACCAAACCCATGGCGTCGATAATGAAGTGCGTTGAGCCATGGAGTTGAGGACGCAAGCTCATTCAGAGCTTGCAAATCCACCTGTGGAGCCTCATCCGCTCCTGCCTTAAGGGAGAGCACCAAGAAACTCCCAAGAAAAAAGTTCAGAAGATTAATTCTTGCCACGAATCCCATGAGGTGAGCTAGACTGTCACTCCTCTTCTAGGAAGTCATTTAAAAAAATGCGCCGAGCCTTGTGCGCGGTAGTCGGCAAAGCTCATCAGCTGCTGATCCTTGGCTGACAATAGCGGCTTGGGGTTGGGCCAGGGGATCTTGAGCTCTGGATCGTCCCAGCGAATGCCACTGTCACTTTTTGGATTGTAAAGGCCGTCGACCTTATAGAGCACATCGGCCTCCTCATCCCCCAAAACATAAAAGCCATGGGCAAAGCCTGCGGGAATCCACAACAGGAGACCGTTGTCGGCACTGAGCTCAACCTTATAGTGCTCACCAAAGCTCGGCGAGTCGGGCCGAATGTCGACAGCCACATCCAGGATCGCTCCCCTAAGAGCTCCCACCAGCTTTCCCTGAGGGGGCTCAAACTGAAAGTGAAGTCCACGCAGCACCCCAGGCTTGGAACGCGAGTGGTTGTCCTGAGCAAAGTCCAAGGGCAAACCCAGATCCCTAAACTTGGCCTGATGAAAGCGCTCCACAAAAAAGCCCCGATCATCTCGATAGACATCAAGCTCCACCAGCTTCAAGCCCTCAAGAGGCAGTTCAGTCACTTTCATTGCAGCTCCTTTCCATGGGCAAAGAGACTCTCCATGCAGGCCCCCAGAGCCTGGCTCCAGTGGGGGGGCGACAGCTCAAAGTGGCTTATAAACTTGCCTAAATCCAGCCGAGAGTTCAAAGGCCGTTTGGCAGCAGTGGGATAGTCTTGAGTCAAAATCGCTTCTACAGACTGAACTTTCAGGGGCAGCCCTCGGGCCTTGGCCTCTGCAAAGATCGCCTGGGCAAACTCATACCAAGTCGTTTGCCCCTGGGAGCAGAGGTGATAAAGCCCCCAAAGCATTGGTTGACCTTGGCTGGAGGCCTGATTCCGGTCAAGTGCCCGATTGAGGGCCTGGAGACTCAGCTCTGCCAAGTCCTTGGCAAAACTTGGAGCACCGACTTGGTCCGACACCACAGTCAGCCGCTCGCGCTCCTGGCCCAGTCTCAGCATGGTGGTCAGAAAGTTCTTGCCCTGTTCATCAAAGACCCAAGAGGTGCGAAAGGTCAAATGCTCCCTGCAGGCGGCCTGAACGGCCAGCTCACCCTTAAGCTTCGTCTGACCGTAGACATTGACGGGCCCTGTGGGGTCGTCTTCTCTCCAAGGCCTGTCGCCCTCGCCTGAAAACACATAATCTGTTGAGTAGTGGACAAAGGGCACCTGATGCTGCCCGCACTGCTCAGCCAAAAGCCCAGGCAGCCTGGCGTTGAGGATCTGGGCCGCTTCCACTTCTGTCTCTGCCAAGTCAACGGCCGTATAGGCTGCAGCGTTGAGGACTAAAGATGGCTGAATCTCACGCAGCTGACGGATGACTTGTTGAAAGTCGCTCAAGTCCAAATCCTGACGACTCAGGCCGACAACCTCCACCCCACAGTCTTTTGAGGCCTGAACCAGGGCTCGGCCCACTTGGCCTTTGGCCCCCAGAACGAGAAGAGGCCCCTCAGAACGGGCTCTATTGACTAAGTTAGTAAGGGACCCAAGACCTTGTCTGCTCACCTGCGGCCCGCTCAATCCAGAGGAGTCTGCGCTAAACGCAGGAGGTACTTTCCATAGTCACTCTGCCGACAGCGCTCGGCCGCATCCAGCAATTGATCCCTGTTGATAAAGCCCTTAAAAAAGGCAATCTCCTCCAAGCAGGCAATCTTAAGCCCCTGCCTGGACTCAATTGTCTCCACAAACTGAGAGGCATTCAGCAGAGATTGAGGAGTTCCCGTGTCCAACCAAGCCACACCTCGTCCCAACTTTTTCACCTGCAATTGGCCCTCCTTCAGATACTCGCGATTGAGATCGGTGATCTCATACTCGCCCCGCCCCGAGGGTTTCAGGCGTTTGAACATCTCTGTAGCCCTGCCGTCGTAAAAGTAAAGCCCCGTCACCGCCCATGACGAGCGCGGCTGGGCTGGCTTCTCCTCCAGAGAAATGGCCTTGCCGCTGCGATCAAACTCCACCACCCCGTAGCGCTCTGGATCGCTGACATGATAGGCGAACACACAGGCCCCCTCATTGAGCCTGGCTGCATCCACCAGCTCTTTGACCATCTCATGCCCATAAAAGAGATTGTCTCCTAAAATCAGACAGCAGGGACTGCCATCTAAAAACTCCGCCGCAAGCTCAATGGCCTGGGCAATGCCCTCAGGCTTTTCCTGAATTTTATAGTGAATGTCCATTCCCAGGTGGCTTCCCGAGCCCAGCAGGGCCTCGATCTGCGGCAGATCCCGAGGGGTGCTGATAATCATCACCTCTTTGATCCCGGCCAACATCAGAGTTGACAGAGGATAGTACACCACCGGCTTGTCGTAGACAGGCAGCAGCTGCTTGCTCACCGCCATGGTCACAGGATAGAGTCTGGTTCCACTGCCCCCGGCCAGAAGAATTCCCTTCATGATGACTTTCCCTTCTCTAGTACAGTTTTCACCCAGTCGGAGTTGTTCAGATACCACTCCACCGTGCTGCGCATGCCCGAATCAAAATCGTGGCGGCGGACAAAGCCCAGCTCCTTTTCAGCTAAACTGTCATCGATGGCATAGCGCCAGTCGTGCCCCGCTCGGTCCTGGACAAATTCAATGAGCTCTGCATATTTTTTGCCACCTCCGCGAGGCCTGAGCTCGTCCAACAGGGCGCAGATGCTGTGAACCACATCCAGGTTGCGCCTTTCTGCATTGCCACCAAAGCAGTAGGTCGACCCAGGCACTCCCTTTTCAATGGCCAAGTCAATTCCTGAGCAGTGGTCCTCCACATGAATCCAGTCGCGGATGTTTTTACCCGTTCCGTAGACCGGCAAGGGCTTTTCTGCCAAGGCGTTGTGAATTATCACCGGTATGAGTTTTTCGGGAAACTGCCGAGCTCCGTAATTGTTTGAACAGTTGGTGGTGATTGTGGGCAGACCAAAGGTGTGATGCCAGGCTCTGACCAGATGGTCGGCCCCCGCCTTTGAGGCTGAGTAAGGCGAGTTGGGCTGGTAAGGGGTGGTCTCTGAGAACTTTCCCGTGTCACCCAAAGATCCATAAACCTCATCTGTTGACACCTGAAGATAGCGAAAGCGCTGAGACTTTTCGGGTGCAGAAGCCTTTAAGCGGCGCCAGTAGGCCAGCGACTGCTCCAGCAGTTGGTAGGTGCCCAAAATATTGGTCTCAATAAACACAGCGGGTCCATCAATAGAGCGGTCCACATGGGATTCGGCGGCAAAATTCACCACCACATCGGGCTCAAACTCCTTAAGAAGTCTTGCCACCAGCTCCCCGTCTTGAATTTTGCCCTCAACAAAGTGAACCTCTCCGCTGCCCTTGAGTTGATCTAAATTGGCCCTGTGTCCGGCGTAGGTCAGAGCATCCAAAACCACGGCTCGCTCTCCACGCATTTTCACCAGCTCCACAAAGCTGCTGCCAATAAAACCGGCTCCACCGGTGATCAAATAGGTTTTTCTAGTCTCTGTCTGTGTTGTTGTTTTCATAGTCCACAGAGGCTAGCAAAGCAGCCCCTTAGGACCAAGCGAAATTTGCTGGAGCCTGTGCTGTGGATAGCAAGCGAATGCGCCGCGCAACTTCTCAGACTTTGCCTTTGCCCCCGCCCCCAATTAGTCTCTAAAAAATGACACCTTGCCTAATGCACCTCTTCCGCTGTTTGGGTCCGGGCCTTGCCGCCGCCGCCACTGTGAGCGTTTTTGGAGCCTTGGGAGTCTCAGGGGCCTTGGGAGTCTCGGCTCAAGCTGAGCCTGTTGTCGTCAGCGAAATCCACTTTGAAGGCAACTCTCGCACCAGAGACAGCGTCTTGCTCCAAGAGATTCGAATTTCAACAGGGCAGCTGGCTGAGGCCTGGCAGCTTGAGCAGGCCCGACAGGACATAATGAATTTGGGTTTGTTTAAAGAGGTCCTGCTGAGGCTTGAGGATCTGCCAGAGCCAACAGACCCACGAGAGCCAGCACAGCAGCGGGTGGTTTTTGTGATGGATGAAAAATTCTACTACTTTGCTTTGCCTCGCCTGTCCCGCAATGCCGACGGAGACATTCGCTATGGGGGAGAGCTGAGAGCTGACAACTTTTTGGGTCTCAACCACCGCCTGTCCCTGCGCTATGAAAAGGAGATCCCCGCCGATGAGCTGGCCGAGGAGGTCGACAGCTTTCTGCTGAGGTATCAGGTTCCTCGCCTGGTGGGAAGGGGCCAGGGCCTTGGCCTTTCCGCCGAAAACAGCCGGGCCCTGAAGTTCTTGGGGGCAGGTGAAGGGCCAGACAATATCTTGGACCGAGAGGATTCCACTCGCGAGTACCTGGAAGACCGACAGGTGTTTCAGGTCTCTCTCCAACAGTGGCTGACTGAGGACAGGCGCTCTCAAGGTTGGAGAGCCACTGTCTCAGGGCGGTTGGACCAGCGGCAATTTTCCGGGACCTCCAATCTGGCCGAAGACCTCAACCCTCCTCCCAATGGACGGGATGTGCAGCTGTCCTTGGGTTTAATTTTTAGCGAGATCAACGACTACGATATCCGACGCGAGGGAGTTGAGTATGGTGGGAGCTGGAGGTTCCCCTTAACGGGGCTTGGGGGTGGCGACTTCAATTACAACCGGTTGGACCTATTCTACCGACACTATCTGCCCATGAAGGCCGTCCTCTCTCGCGGCGTCGCCAGTCTTGACCTTAGCCTTCAAGCAGGATGGGCCTCCGCGGCCCCCTTTCGCGACAGGGCCTACCTGATTGGTGGCAGTGGCGGAGTTCGAGGCTTAGAGTCAGACTACCGATGGGGCGAGCGACAACTCTTGGCCAGCATCGAGTACCTGACACCCCTGTTTGGCTACCACTCCTTTAGAGGCGTCCTTTTTGCCGATGCCGGAGATGTTTGGCAAAAAGGAGCCCAGCCGGGAGATGTGATGTACTCCACCGGCCTGGGCCTGCGCTGGACTCTGCGCTGGTTTGTGCGAACCCAACTCCGCCTAGATGTCGCTCACGCTCCCCAAACCTCCAGCACTCGCGCCTACGCCGGAGCCGGCTCAAGCTTTTAGGCTCACTTGATAACACAGCTCCTTCTAGAGTTAAGCCACAAGTTTTTCTAAACCC
>SKYF01000112.1 GCA_007128005.1 Bdellovibrionales bacterium | reverse complement strand
CCCCTTCCTGTGTATCGATTTGAAACAAATGGTTTGCCTAAACCGTTTCAAATCAAAACAGTGACGGAGTTTTGATGCAACCAGGCCGTTTTTCATATCTATCGCACCACGTCTAAGTGCCTATAATTTTGAGGCAATTCGACATTTCTAAAAAGTAACTACAATCTCATTTTAGCCCTCAAGTTCCCTGGACTTTTATCCGATGTCTTTCATTGAGACATATTGACCACTTTTTTTTTAGAGTCTGGATTTTTTTGGAGACTGTATGCAGATTAAAAATAAAGGTTTCTCGCTGATTGAGATTCTGGTGGCCTTAGGCATATTTTCCTTTGTGAGCTTGGCCTTTGCCAGCTTTATAAGCCAAACTGTCAGAGAGTTAAGAGCCGCCAATCAAAAAACAGAGATGCTCTCCTTTGAGAGAGATCTGGAAACAGCACTTAGGTTGGATATGAACTCCTGCTCAGGCATAGTGGGAGGCCTCTCCTTCAATCGAGGAAGTGTCACGGGGACCTCTGGCCCCGTGATCCAAATTCCCAATGGCCTCACCAGCAGCAATGGGACTGTGCTGGCTGCACCCAACCAGCCCCTTTTGGGAACCACGACAGGATTGAGAGTGGCCCGCACCGAGCTGGAGGTACAGGAAGAGCTTCCCTCACCCAATGACCATATTTATCGAGGCATATTGAGAGTGGCTTTAGACCCCGATAGTACCATCCGCTCCTTTGTGCCCACCGAGTCCCAGATATGGTTTGAAGTGGATCCGAACTCCCCAGCCGGGAGCCGTGAGATAGAAGGCTGTGCCCCTGCCGTGGTGGCCAGCCCCTGCGACGTGGATCAGATTCAGGTGGGCACAGGAACCGGTCAGGCTATTTGCACTAGCATGGCCCAACTCATCGCCGATGCTTTCCAGAACTTGACCTGCCCTCCCAATACTCTCCTGGCCGGGGTCAACCCCGACGGCACTCCCATCTGTAGCCCCATGCCGAACATGGGTGGCGGCTTGCCTCCTCCCCTGCCCCCGGGTCCAGGTACTGGCCCTCCAGAGTCCACAACTAAAAGTTGTACCACTAGCGGACGAGGTACCAGCCGAATTTGTGAAGTTTACTGTGATCCAGGCTGGACTCGCACTTCTTGTATAGGACAGAGAGCAAGGGGTAGTAATGCGGGGAGATCTGTGGTTCTTTTAGGCAACAATGGTTGTCGAGCGGAAGGCAGGTGTGGGCCACGAACCTGCGATCATACCACCGCAATTCTGACATGCATACGATAGAATTAAGGAGCCCTTCTAGGAGTTCATAGACCATTAAACACAATGAGAGAAACAGCGGGGGAAAACATTGAAAGCTCACCATTCCAGTGCCACGACGGCGGCAGCGCGAGGAAAGATTTTTTGCTCTGGCTCTGGATGGGCCTATTTTGAGGGCCTCTTTGCCCTAGCCTTTCTCCTTTTTTTGTGGATATTCGGTTTTGCTTTTTGGACTGAATTGTCCAGCCTCCTTCCCTTTTACCGCCACCTGGCTTTCATTGAAAACTTTATGACCGAAATAGGAATTGTCATTAGCTTGAGTCTTGCAGCCAGAGTCTGGCACAAAGTGCGTGAGGAGAGGTCTTTTGGGTCGATTCACCTCCAGATGGACCCCTTTCCCGCCGGCCCCGGAGGGGATGTGGGCGGAGTGATCTTTCTGCCCATGGAACTGCCTGAAGGAAGATATCTAAGTCTCACCTTGAAGTGCTCACAGTACAAGCTGGTCAAATCGAGAAAAAAAAGCCGTCTGAGAGAAACCATCTTATGGCAGGCGACAGGACGACCCCAGACTCTGAGCTCCGGCCTGGGCACCCGCCTCGCCTTCCGCTTTTCGCCAGCAGCCGATTTGCCCCCCTCGCAGAATGAGCCCAGAGAGAAGGTACTTTGGAGCCTGACTCTCAGGACCTTGTTTAAGGGCCGGGTTTTTCTCCGTTATTTTGATCTGCCACTGGGCCGAAACCCCCGCCATAGCTCCTTCGAGCTGCAACAGCACCCCCCCACCAACAATAACTCTCTGGAGGTCGGCCTTCCGCCAGAATATGTGCGCCAGAGGCGAAAAGCAGGACAACATATTTTTTATTTTCCAGATTTTATTAATTACTTCGGCCATCTCCTGGCTTCTCTTTTTGGATTGTTAATAACAGCTCTCTGCGGTCTGGCCGTCTGGCACAGCGCCAGCGCGGATTTAATGGACGGGTTGATGACTTTCTTTGCCACAGGACCTTTTATAGTTTTGGGACTGGCTTTGCTAAGTATGAGCGTCCTGATCCCCATGAGCTACAAACTTATAGTCACCCCTCTTGGGCTGGAGTGGCAGCGCTTTTGGTTTACTCTGCCCTTGAAGGGATGGGTCCTTTCTCGTGCAGAGATCCAAAACCTGACCCACTCGGCCCATGCACAAGAAGACTCTGAGCAAAACCTCCGCCAAGACGGTTACTATCACCTTGTGGTCCACACCACCGATGGCCGCCAGCTCTCTTGCAGTGGCGAGGTACCTGGATTAGATGTCGTTGAACTCCTAGAGAAAAAAGTGAAGGAGCGCCTGCACTGGGAGGAAGCAGAAAAGCTAGACCTTAGTCGCATTGTTTAGATGATTCTCTCAGGCATAGACTGAAGTCCAGTTAATAAATCCTTAAGGAACCAAGGAGGGCCTAATGTCTCTGACTTTTCTCTTCAGCCTACTTTTGACAGGATCATCACTCACCACCTCGGCTTGGGCGCAAAGCCCTTTGGCACCGGCGCCAGAGATTTATAAAGCCGGAGCCTACCACGCCTGCGCAGTGACTGAGGGCCAAGTCCGCTGCTGGGGCTCCAACAAAGTGGGGCAAACTCGAGTTCCCCACATTCGCGGCGAACTCATCGATTTAGCGGTGGGGCAAAACCACAACTGCGCCCTCACCACCGAGGGAGTTCAGTGCTGGGGCTACAATTGGCGAGGACAGCGGGATGTGCCCAGGGACTTAGGCCAGGTGGATTTGATCGGCGCAGGATTTACGCACACCTGCGCCGCCGGAAGCTGGGGAGTGCGCTGCTGGGGAGAAAACCGCTGGAACCAATCCAGTCCTCCCTCTGACTTGGGCCCCATTCGCGAGATGGCCCTGGGCGGATATCATAGCTGTGTGCTGACCATGGACAATGAAATCCGCTGCTGGGGAGATGGGGCTCCGAAAGACATTCCCCAAGGCTTGGAGCAGCCCCATAGCCTGACCTCTGGACTCTATCACCTCTGTCTCATGGACGGCCAAAAGCCAATTTGCTTTGGCAGCAACGCCGAAAACCAACTGGACATGCCTCAGCAGCTAGAGAAGGTGGACCAGATTGTGGCCGGAGGCCTGCACACCTGTGCTCTTTGGGGCAACAACCAAGTGGTGGAGTGCT
>SKYF01000063.1 GCA_007128005.1 Bdellovibrionales bacterium | reverse complement strand
GTCTTAAAGAGAATCACCAGATCCAAACTCAGGGAGTAGTTTTTGATATAAAACAAATCGTATTGCAGCTTCTGTCGGGCGTCCTCAACCGAGGCTCCATAAGGATAGAGAACTTGGGCCCAGCCCGTGATCCCTGGGCGAACCAAATGGCGCAAGTTATAAAATGGAATTTGTTTTTCTAGGGCCTCAGTGAACTCCGGCCTTTCAGGGCGAGGTCCAATAAAGCTCATCTCTCCGCGCAGGACATTCCAGAGTTGGGGCAGCTCATCAATTCGCGTCAGGCGAATAAAGCGACCCACTCCAGTGACACGGTCGTCATTGGCCTTGGCCCACTGAGCTCCTGTGGCTTCAGCGTCTGGCCGCATTGAGCGGAACTTCAACAGAGTGAACTCGCGGTGCCCTTCACCTACCCGGCGCTGACGAAAAATCACCGGACCCTTGGTCTCCAGTCGAATGGCTATGGCGGTGATCAACATGAGAGGAAGAGTCAGAGTCAGCAGAGCCAGGGCGCAGCCAATGTCGACTAGGCGCTTGATTCTGGGCCCAAGGGGGCTGTGAAAAAGTTGAAAGCCTTGAGTGAGGGCAAACCACCCCCCTTGAAGATAGTAGATGGGAACCTTTTGCCACAGAGCCTCATAGAAGTCTGTCAGATCATAGACCCTTATCCCGCGGAATCGGGCCTGCATCAGCTGATCGACCAAGCTCTGGTTGAGGTTTTGATCTGCGCAGAGTACGATTCCGGCCCAGTCCTTGCTAAGAAGAGATTGAATGTCCTTCCAAGAGGCCTGGACGTAGTTGCGAGAATGTGTGGTCAGTTCCTCATCGACAGTTTTTAACCTGTTGAAAGTGACCGCAATCCCCCCCTCCAAGGCCCCCTGCTTGGTTGCGATTTGGAGAGGGTGGCTGTAGCCATCTTCCACAGCGCAGACCACTTGACCCGGAACATCGTTCTTGAGGATTTCATATAAAAAAGTCGTCAAATAGCGGGGCGATCCCAGCAGCAGCCAGCGCATACGGGCGGCTCTCTTCATCAGCCAGGACAGCATAGCCAGGCGCCATCCCATCGCCCAGAGGGAAAAGCCCAAAAAAGAGCCCAGCAAAATTCCTCTTCCCGTGAGTCCCGAGAACTCACGCAGACCCAGCAAATAGAAAGTCAGGACCACAATGGCTGCCGCCGAGGCCACAGCTGCTAGGGTTCGAGCGCTGATTCGCCAACGTAGGGCCCGAGAGTCCAATCTGTCGAGCTTGTACACGTCGGCCACATAGAGGGCACCCAAGACGCTGACAAAATACAGGGCCGTTGGCCATGCCACCAGCTGTAAAGGGCTCCAGTGGCCAAGTCGTAGGACAAAGGCCAGTTGCAAAAAAATCGCCAAACCCAAAAAGTCAGATAAAAACAGGAGGCGTTTAAGACTCCTCTGGCTCACCCAAACCTGAGATGAAGCTGAAGTAGGTATCTGATTGAGCTGTCGGTGAGCTTTAGGGGCTTCGACCGAGGATTTGTCTTGATCTTTGTTGATGCCTATATCCATAGTGTTTAAGATTTACTTCCCCTTGAGGAAAAATGCAGTCCTGAGGTGGAACATGGGGCTACGCGTTGTGCGGAGTAAGAGTCTTTGAGAGAGGAGAGCCATCGAGTGGCAGAAAAAGGGGCTATTTTTGCAACTGGGGCTGCGGGCTATATTGGCTCCCACGTGCTTGACCACTTACTCAAAGCTGGCCATCGCGTGTTGGTTTTAGATAACCTCTCCTCGGGTCATCGCTGGGCAGTGCCAGAAAAGGCCACTTTTGTTGAAGGCGATACGGGTGATTTGCCCTTGGTGGAGGCTTTGCTGCGCGAACACCGAGTTCGATCTCTGATGCACTTTGCGGCTCACATTGAAGTGGAAGAATCTGTGCGCCGACCAGAAAAATACTATCAGAACAACACCGCCAAGGCGGTAGAGCTCTTTGCAGCCTGTGTGAGGGCGGGAGTTCAGGAAGTGGTTTTTTCCTCTACGGCAGCCGTCTATGCTGAAACCGGCCAGGCCTTCACCGAGGAATCTCCCACTCAGCCCGCCAATCCCTACGGCCGGAGCAAGCTCTTTGCAGAGTGGGGGTTGAGAGATGTCTGCCGTGCTCACCCGCAAATGAAGTCGGTGATCCTGCGCTACTTCAATGTGGCGGGAGCCAGTCAGGATGGGCACATTGGTCAGGCCACGCCCAATGCCACCCACCTTATCAAGGTGGCCTGCCAGGCGGCCTTGGGTCTGCGCCCTTTTCTCAAGGTCTATGGCACGGACTACCCAACTAGGGATGGAACTTGTGTGAGGGACTATATCCATGTGGACGACCTGGCTCAGGCTCACCTGTTGGCTTTAGATCACCTCAGAGCGGGTGGTCAGAGTGACATCTTCAATTGTGGTTACGGTCAGGGTTTTACGGTGCATGAAGTGATTCGGGCGGTGAAGAAGGTCAGTGGCGTGGACTTTCCGGTGGAGCCTGTGGATCGACGCCCTGGAGATGCCATAGAAGTGGTGGCCAACTCGCACAAGATTCAAGAGGTCATGGGTTGGCGTCCCCGCTTAAATGATTTAGAGGAAATATGTCGCTCGGCTTTGGAGTGGGAAAAGAAATATCAGGCCATGAGTCAGGACCAACAGTCCTGAGTTTTTTTAGGTAGAGGGGATGTAAATGAAAAATTGGGTTCTAGGCATGTTCTTGGTGTTCGCAACGGCACTGACCATATCTCTGTGGGTGATGGAGAATGTGGCCTGGGCTCTTTTTGCCCTGTTTCTATGGAGTTTTTTTTGGGAGGGCTTCAAGGAGAGAAAGGCCCAGCGAGAATCTCAGGGCCCTACCAGTTCGGGCCCCACCAGTTCCTGGAGCTTTTGGAGAAGCAAGTTCAGGAGTCTGGCCCTCGGCTCAGAGCAAGACCGGTTTTTAGTGGACAAGGCCCTTTGGGCCTTTGCCTTGGTGGTGACTATAGGGGCCTTTAACAACTTTGAGAGCTGGAGTCGCTCTATAGATATTTTTGGCCACAACCGTTGGGTTGTTCTTCTCTACTCTCACGCCTACTGGTTGCGCCGTTTTTTCTCTGCCCACTTAGAACAGCGTATGTTTTGGCCTCTGTTTGGGGCCGCTGTGGCGGGAGTTTACGGCTTGCACCAGACCTTCACTGGGGTCAATTTACTGCGCGGCCCTGACTTTTTTATGGGACCCATGGGAAATCTTTGGCGGGCCTATGGTTTTTTCAATTTACCCCTGACCTATGCCTACGCCATTGGGATGCTGTTTTTTATAGCTCTCGCCTACTTGATCGTGGCGGGAAAGGCCCATTGGCGCAAGGGCCAGTGGGGCTTTGGTTCTGATGGGCTTAAGACCACGGTTTTGATGGCGGCCTTGACTGTGCCCGTGAGCTTTGCGGCTG
>SKYF01000108.1 GCA_007128005.1 Bdellovibrionales bacterium | reverse complement strand
GCGGCTCCAAGGGAGCCCATCACCGTCACCACATTGTCGGCAAACTTGATGTCACTCTCGCTCAAGCCAGGGCGGTAGTTATTTTTGGCCATAGAGGCCGTGTAGAGTGTTGTTAAAGCGGGCAAGCTAAAGCCCCAATGCACATACCAGAAGTTGCGCTGCTCCTCTCGAGTCTCCATCAGCAGACGCTCTGAGGCCCTGGGCACCACTTGAAGCTCTGGGTAATCCAGCTGACTGATGATCTGTTCGGCTCTGGAAGCAGGGGCTGTGCTCTTGGCCTGCGCCAGAGGAAGTCCGAATCCCTGAAGGCCAACTCCTTGAAAACCTATCAGGACTCCCAGGAGAACTGCGGCTCTCCTCCCCGACTTTTTACTTTGCCCTTTTGTTGTGACTTTTAATTGTGCTTTTGAATTCATAGGCTCTCCTGCGGCCAGGCCACACTGTTGTCTGCCTATATGATAAAGACGTTTACTTCAGAAGGGCATAGGCTCACGACCTAAATCCCGTGAAATCTAGAGCTTTGTCCTACTCAAAGCCACTTTACAGCCGAGGTAGCCGAGATAGCCGAGGTGACTGGCTCTGGATCACAAAGTTCTCCAGCCAAATGGCCCCAGACACGGGAGAGGACTTTAAGGCCTTGTCCGTCTCTTGAAGGGCCTTAAAGGTGTGACTCATCTTCTCCTCGCTCCAGAGGGGAATTTGGGATGTGTACTCCTGAAGGAAAAAGTGTGGGATGCCGGCCTTGGCGCTGAGCTTTGGTCCACTCAGGCCCCGCTTCATCCCCTGCTTTAAAGAGGCCAATATCCTCATATGTCTGGCAATCAAGGCCAGTGCCCCGACCTCATTTTGCCCCTGCTCCAAAAGGTTGGCCAGACTCTGCAGGGCTTGGGCCCTATCCCCCCGACCTATGGCATTGGCCAGATCAAACACTGTGTCCATCTTGGTCTGGGAGACCACGGCCAAGACATCCTCGGCCTCGACCCGCGTTCGCGCCCCCAGATAAATGGCCAGCTTGCCCATCTCGCTGTTGATTTCTGAGAGACTGGCTCCGACCAGCTGCTGAATCAAAGACACTGCCTCTCGACTGATCTCCAGACCATTGTTGTAGGCAATGTAATCAATCCAACCCGGCAACTGGTTGTCGTAGGGTCGCTTGAGTTCAACCAAGACCCCCTGCTCGTCAATCTTCTTAAACTGCTTTTTGCGCTTGTCGATCTTTTCGGCCGTCATCAGCAGAGTGCAGCTCTCCACGGGCCTCTCTAACAGCGGCATCAACACACTCCAGTCGGCCTCCTTCAGGTGGTGGACATCTCGGTAAACCACCACCCGTCGAGAGCACATCATCGGCAGCATCTCCACCGTGTCGCGGACCTGGGCGGCTTTCACCTCAGAGGCAAAAAACTGATCGTAGTTAAAATCCTGGGCCCCCTCACTTAAAGCCTTGGTTTTCAGTAGCGATAGGGACTCCCTCAATAGGTAGGGCTCTTCGCCAAAGAGCAAGTACAAGGGTCCGGGTGACTTTTTTTCCAATGACTGCTGCAGCTTTCTCAAATCCCAGTTGGCCATCTTCAAAAATTCTCCGTCAATCGATCATGGGCCTCTTTCATCATCTCCTCGGCCAGCAAGGCCAAGGTCTGATGGCGAGCACTGTGTAAATAGAGAGAGTTTGCCGTATTGATTCCCGCCGAGCCAATTTGTGGAGCGGAAAAGACCTTCTCATTGCGAAAGGAGCTCTGCCACAGGACCTGTCCATCGGAATTTCTTACTAGGCGCAAGTTGGTGGTCAGCAGAACTCGATACTCGGTGGTCAAAACGGTCTCTCTCGGCAAGGCCTTGATCTCTGTTCCCCCGACGGCCCTGGAGCTTGAGCGAAATTCCAAGTTGTCCAAAGAGCCCTCCAGAGTGACCTCAGCCTGTCGCGCGGGAATCACTCGGGCCACCCGGGAGCGCTCAAACTCCCTGACCAAGGCGTTGGTAAAGTAAGTCTCAATGCCCACCTCGTCGGTGCGGTTTTGGAAAACTGGAATGGCCACCACCTCGTAGCCCTGAGGAAGTGCGCGGTCTGCATAGCCCAGACGGTAGGCGCAGCCCATTGGCCCCAATAGGCTGACAACACTCACACTCACAATCGACAGAAGGCTCAACTGAATCCGCAACACGCCCTCACGCTATCTCAGTCAGCTGAGAGTTGCAAGGCCTGGGCCTTTCCAGTATAGGTGAATCCAATTAAATAACAGGTGGATCGATGAAAAAAAAAATCTCCTTTGACAAATACCGTCTTTTAGCTCCTGGCCCTGTGCCCCTATCCTCTGAGGTGCGCAAGGAGCTGTCTGAGGAGATGATCCATCACCGAACACCTAAGTTTGATAAGACACTTCAAGAGGTCCTGAAGGGACTCAAGTGGGTGTTTCAAACTCAGCAGCCGGTTTTTATTCACTCGGCCACCGGCTCTGGAGCGATGGAGTCGGCCTTGATCAACTGCCTAAGCCCCGGAGACGAAGTGCTTGCCATTGTCTCGGGAAAGTTTGGGGAGCGCTGGCGAAAAATGGCCCAGAGCTTTGGCTATAAAGTGCACAGTCTGGAGGTGCCTTGGGGACAGAATCTGCCGCTCGAAAAAGTGGAAGAGAGCCTCCGCACTCTGCCTCAACTCAAGGCCGTTTTGTGTCAGGCCTGTGAGACTAGCACGGCCACTCTTCATCCCATTCAAGAGCTGGCCCAGCTCACCTCTGACCACAGTCAAGCGCTGCTGATGGTTGATGCCATCACGGCTCTGGGAGCCACGAAGCTGCCCATGGATGAGTGGCAGCTCGATGTGGTGGTGGCAGGCTCGCAAAAGGCCTTTCAGATTCCCACAGGCCTAAGCTTTGTTGCCCTGTCAGAGCGGGCTTGGCAGAGGGCGCTGAAGGCCACCACACCTCGCTTTTACTTTGACTTGCGACTTGAGCATGCGGCCAACCAAAAGGGTGAGACTTTTTTTAGCTCGAGTGTGGCCTTGATTCGCGCCCTCAGGCCCGTGCTTGAGAGCCTGTCTGGCGATGGCCTCAACAGGAGTATTGCAAGAAGCCAGGAGCTGATGAAAAAAACCCATCAGATCCTGGAGACTTTGAACCTCAGCCTCTTTTCCCAAGCCCCCAGTCCCTCGGTCACAGCTCTGATGGTTCCAGAGGGAATTGACGGCGGCCGCTGGCGGCAGCACCTGGAGGAAAAATATCAGATCACTTTGATGGGCGGACAAGATCAACTCAAAGGCAAAATCCTACGGGTGGGCCACCTTGGGGCCATCAGTGACGAGGACATGCAGGCCCTGGGCTGGGCCCTGGCCCTGAGCCTCAACGATCTAAAACCCCAAAGCCTCAGCTCCAGCCAACTTGCTGAGCTTGAGACCCAACTCGGCTCAGCCATGCCTTCGCT
>SKYF01000121.1 GCA_007128005.1 Bdellovibrionales bacterium | reverse complement strand
ATATGGGTGGTGCCATCGGAGTAGGGCTTCTTTAGGGTATAGACGACTTGGCCTTGGTGGTTTAGTGAGAGCCGATCAAGGGCGACTGCGGGCCTTGCGATGTACCTGCAGAGCTTTTCGATCTTATCCCGCTCGTTGCCGGCCATGGCGACTCCTGCATGGAGCGAGAACCCCGAAAGGCTTGCGACAAGTCCTGATTTGGAGTTGTGCTCGCTCTCAGAGACGGTTTTGAGGGTGAAGGCCTTTTTTCCTTTGTTGGGCCCCATGGTGAACCTGTAGGTGGCAGCCCCGGCTTGAAGCCTTGCCAGAGCGTCGTCTTCCTCGAGATGGATTTGGAAGTGGTCCTCTTCATCGCGCTTGATGACCTCCTTCTTTTCAAGGAGCTTGATGATGCGCTTGATAATCTTGCCCAGGAGGTCACTCAGCTCGGCCTTGGTTGGAGCTTTAGCTGTGTGCCAGCGACTGGGCTTTCCCTCCCTGTCCAACTCATAGACTCCATCCAAGTAGAGTTGGTGGAAGTGGATATTGAGGTTGATCCCATTTTGACCACCCTTTCTGTCAATGATGTCTGAGACAGTCGCCACCCGGTAATTAACGAGGTGTAAGAGGGCAGATAAGGATACGCGTCATGAGCACAACAAAGTCAATCAATTTAGTCCCAAACCCCGAGGTGAAAGAGCCTAGATCCTCACCTCGTAAAAGAAAAAACCACACATCTGAGTACAAGCTTCGTATTTTGAAAGAGGCCGAGCTCTGTCGCCATCAGCCGGGTGGGATCGCAGCCCTTTTGCGACGTGAAGGCCTTTACTCGTCAACCCTTGCGGAGTGGCGCAGGCAAAGAGATCGTGGAGCTCTCTCAGCCCTTTCGAAGAAGAGAGGCCCACTCTTTAGTGTCAAAAAAGAGGACAACCACTCGTATTTCGCTTCTGCAAAATCTTGGATCTGATACCAAGACTCACAACCCGAGAGAGCTGCACAGACGGCAATATCACATAAATTCCAAGCCTTTTTTAGGATCATGTTTTGGCTACAGTAGCGAAAATCCTGGCATATGCGTCACCCCTGACAATAAAAGCAGTTGATTTCAAAATATCCAGCAGTTACAAGAAGTTATGTATCGCTCGACCTGTGATATCCTTGTTTCAATAGGAGATAGATATTATGAGTGAAAAACAATACAAGACCCCTCGTCCAGGCGGGGCAGCAAGGATCAAAGAGGTGTGGAGTGAAAGGCGAAGCCGAAAGCCATCTAAGACCCTTTTGGATATACTCAAGCGCAAGCCAGATGAGCCGACCAGAGATGACAAGAAGGTTGCCAAGCCCGTTGAACCCCGCGATGTGGAGCTTTAAGAGTGTGCGAAGTAAAAGGGCTGAGTTATCTGGACCAGGTTGTTAGCAAGAGATCCGAGACCCCACAGGGGTGTCTAGTGGATACCTCTCTGTTGTTTGCTTTAAGCTACCCACTTGATGTTTTCAATGAAGATGCAGAAGCTGCTTTTAGAATCCTTTCCGAAAACTCTATTCCAGTTTTCACCAATGTAAACATCCGGACGGAATTTATTGAACTTCACCGACGTGTCGCCATCCCTGAAGGGTTAATTGACCTACTGGACGACCAAGAAGGTGGTTTGGATGGTCATTTGGTTCAAAAACTCAAATCATTGCGAACACGCTATCGGAAGGCCAATGGCGAGGGTAAGACCTTTAAGCTTTCTGATCGGGAAATTAAGTCCCACCGGGATATGCTCACTGAATTTGAGGGTAACGGCATTGATGGGTGGGAGGTTTTTTGTAAGGACTATCTTACTGGGGCAATTCAAAAAGAATGGGATACAACCGAGCGAGAGTGGAATCTCAATTTCTTGAGTCTTAGGTCAACGGAAAAGCACCCTCTCATTTCAGATGAGGTCACTTGGGAGGGGATGGTTGAGCTTGTTGAAAAATTTGGTATTGGGGCAATGGACGCTATGATCTTGAATCTCTTTAGGTGTTCACGGCTGGAAGTTCTTCTTACTGCTGACTCAGACCTTGCATATGCGGCAGAAAAGCTAAAATTGAACGGTAAAGTCGTTATCGTTCCAGATGCTCTTTGCTCGTAAGACCTCTGTTATACAGTAAAATCTTAATTTCAAAATTCATCCCACCTGCAGGCCCGAATTCCAGCAATCAGATGAGCCGCAACTGCCTCCCCGAAAGAATCAGGGAGGTAGTTAGGGTAATAGGGGTTAAGAGGAGGATGCCCGTAACTCCGTTAGGGTTTTGGAGAAGGGATCTCATATTTAGGCGATTTTATTTTTCTTTGTGCAGAATTTCGTCCGATTGAACCCACCAGTCCAGTCAAATTGAACCCCCCTGTTTCGCCCAATTGAACCCGTCGGTTTCGTGGGATTGAACCCGCCTTTGGAACGCCGCTTAAATTAAGATAGCCTACCCCTAGGAAATTCATCCAAGGAGGTAGCAACCAATGGCGAGGTCAAAGATGACACCAGAGAGATTTTCAGAGATTAGACGCATGCTTGAGCTTGGGGTGCCGATCCGCGAGATCATGCGCACCAAGAAGGCTACCCTGAGCTCTTCTTATTTGAATCTTTGGAAAAGCTGGCTCAAAAAATTGAGCCAGCTTAAGGAAATCCTGTTTCTCTAAAACATCATTGGCTGATGTTTGCGGCTGCCGAGCAGGAGACCTCGGCGGAATCAAAAATCAACTCTCCGACTGGGAACCTATCAGATCTAATAAGACCATGAATATCTCCATTTTCCTGAGCCAAAGCAGTGTTTGGATTTTGGATCAAAACTGCTGTTATCAGACGGTTATACCTATCGATAATTGTGGAGCGAGACCTTGTTTTACCGGAGGCTATTATTTGAATCTCGCCTTCAGAGAATCTCTGAATCGAAGCGCTCACCCTAACTTCCCTCCCGACAGCCTCCACTCTGATGAGAAGACTGTTGTCTTTTGAGAGATCAACTTCGGCATAATAGCTTTCAGAATTACCCACCTGCGTCATTGGTTTTCCTAGGCCCATTCGCCCGGCGATATCAAATCCGTGCCCAATCGACTGATACGTTAGTACCCCATGCCGGTCCTTTGCCAGAGCCGTGGCCGTGAACGTGCACTCATAAACTTGTAGATCAGTTGAGGCCTGGGCTTTGAAACCAACGGCCCAGAAGGTGAGGGCTAGAGCAACCTTAATTAATCTTGTATTTTTCATAACTTAAATCCTTTCTTGGACCCGTGAGCCCGCTTGTGTTTGAATTGACTTGCATATTAACGCATAAGGTCATTGGCCCCTAGATTTATTTGATAAAATAATAATGGCTAATTTCAGTTTTTCTAAAATAGCGATACTAAGGGACTCTCCACCTTGGCTGAGCTGCGTAAGTAGGGAGGAAGCACCTTGGAGATAAACTTCT
>SKYF01000171.1 GCA_007128005.1 Bdellovibrionales bacterium | reverse complement strand
TTGCCCTGTTTGCGGGCCTCCGCAAAGCGGTCGATGGCTTGAGAGACCAAGGCCTCTGCCTCTTGACTGCAAGTCAAAGAGTAGACCTCCGTATGGGGCAGGGAGCATGTCTTGGCCAAGTAAGTCAGTGCCTGATGGGAGGCCCCATCTGCCGCATCTTGAAAGCCCACATGGGAAAAGATGGCAATCATGGGGGCCTGGGAAAGGGCTGCCATGGTCAGAGGCAGGGCCCCCTTCGTCACTCCAAACTGGGCAAAGGTGTCCACCACTGGAATAAAGCCCTGCTTGCTAAGCCCCGCGGCCAAACTGATCATATTGGCCTCAGCCACCCCAATGTCCAAACTTGCCTCTGGAAACTTCTTCTGAAAGCCGGCAACTCCTGTAGAGCCCGGCAAATCGGAGGAAACAGAAAACAAGGGCAGTCCCTGAGATTTTTTCTCAATCAGAGCCTTGGCCACTCCGACTTGAATCTTCTCTCGCGGCTCAGTTTTCCATACTGGCCCTGCCGGATGGGGGGTGACCTCTGCCTCTGCCGAAAGGCCACTGTCGCCCTGCTCAAGCTCCCTCAGCCAAGCCTCTATGGGCTCCGACCAACTGTCTCCCTGATAGATCTCACTGATAAAATCTCTGAGCTCCTTGGGATGCTTCAGGGGAAAGCCATGTCCCCCAGAAGGGGATTTGGCTGTCTTCTGCACTCCATAGCCCTTGATGGTCTTGGCGTGAATGACCACAGGGCGAGAGGGGTCTTTCTTTGCCCACTCAAAAGCCTCCTCCAAGCTGTGCAAACAGGAGGTGATGTCATGGGCCTGTTCCAGCTTCAAAACTCTCCAGCCCAAACTTGCCAGGGCGGCAAAGCTGGGCTCCATGGAAAAGGCCTCCTCATCAATGCGGCCACTGAGCTTGGTGTTATTGTCGGAAACAATCAGCACATAGGGAGCCGCTTTGCCTTTGGCGGCAAGGCCTGGCAGAGAGGCTAGAGTCTCTCGGGCCTCCCCTTCCATACAGGCCCCATCTGAGATCACCGCCAGAGTGATTCTGTCTCGTCCCAACAATTTGTCTGCCACGCAAAGCCCTTGGGACTGGGGAAGAGCTGAGCCCAAGGGCCCATTGCTCAGATAGACCCCCTCAGGAAACAGATGGGATTCTCCATGCCCCGTCAACTTGCTGTTGAGAGAGCGAAAGCCCTTGAGGCTGTCCACAGTGACACCGGCTTGTTCATAGTTGGCCCTCAAGGCGTAGAGGCCATTTTCGCAGTGACCTGCATCGTTGACAAAGTGAAACAGCTCGTACCAAGGGCGGTCTTGCTTCTCAGCCTCAGAAAACATCAGAGCAAAACTTGCCGACATCAACTCTGCCAGAGCCGAGGGACCTCCAAAGTGGCTGGCAGCCCCACCCAAACCCGCCTGCATATCCATCAGGGCAATCAAAGCTCGAGTGGCTCTGGGGTCAGCAAGCCACAGCTCCTGCCCGCTTTTGCTTTTCACCGCTAGGGCAAATTGCGGCCTGCCTTGCTGGGGACTGCCTGACAGCTTTTGAGGAGGAACTAAAGACTCGGGGATTTTGTGAATTGGGCTTGCAGAGGTTGAGTTCATGCCTTGACTGTCTAGCCCTTTATTAGACTTTGCGTCAAGAATTTCCCCTTGTTCTTAGACCCAGCCCTCAATAAGCTGTGGGGCATTATGAATAAAAGCTCCTTTTCTCGAGAGGGTCAGGTTGTGACCCCGGAAATCCAAGCCCTTCCCAAAGCTGAACTGCACCGCCATCTGGAACTCTGCATGCGACCCAGCACAATCCGGGAGCTCGCCCCTCAGTTTGGCATTGAACTGCCTGATAAGGAGAGTTTTCAACAGCGCTTTGTGATTCTTGAGCCCATGCAAGACTTGGGGGCCGTTCTCAATAAATTCCTTGATACACAGAAGCTCTTGGCCTCAGAAGAAATTCTTGAGCGATTGGCCTTTGAGGCCTGCGAAGATGCCTTTAAAAATGAAAACATCCATTTGCTGGAGCTACGCTATGCTCCGACCTTTATTCACCAAGGCCACCCCCACTTGAGCTTTGCCAAAATACACTCAGCGATTTGCCGGGGCTTGGACCGCGCTCGAAAGCAGTATCCCATCGAGGTGGGTCTGATCTGTATCTTACAGAGGATCTTAGCCTATAAGGACAACGAGCTTGTCACTGAATTCGCCATTGAAAATGCAGATACCTTTTTGGGTCTGGACTTGGCCGACAATGAAGTGGGCTTTGACTGCAAGCCCTTTGCGCCCCTATTTGCCAGGGCTAAGGCCGCTGGCCTTGGTATCACCGTGCACAGTGGAGAGGCCGATGTGCCAGAGGCCGCCCAATATGTTCGGGATGCCATCGAGTGCCTGGGAGCCGAGAGAATTGGCCATGGAGTGCAGATCTACCGCGACCCCGAAGTGATGAAACTGGTCAAGGAGCGAGGCGTGACTCTGGAGCTCTGCCCTACCAGCAACTGGCTAACCAATGCCATCCCCAACTTGAAAGAACACCCCTTTAAAATCCTGATGGATAGTGGTCTAAAGGTCACCATCAACACCGACGATCCGGTGATTTTCAATACCGATCTCAATTGGGAGTATCAACTTTTGCAGCGGCATTTGGGACTGAGCCTAAAGGAGTTGGCAGAATGCTCTGAACAGGCTCGCCGCTCAAGCTTTTTGACCCGCGAAAACTAGCCCACCAACCCCCCTAGGGCAGAGAGCTCAGATAACCTGAAATTCTCTGAATGTCATCTGGCGTCAGTGCCAGAAGGTCGGGTTGAGCGCTCATTGAGGGGATTGAAAAAATCGATGATTGAATGGCGCCGGCACTTTTGCCATTAATGGGCCAATTGGTAGCGGGTGCAAAGTGACAAGAAGCACAGCGATTCACAAACAGGCTCTCTCCCCTATTGTAGCGATCAATGGGGTTTTCAAATAAAGTCAATCGAGAGGACTCCACTTCCTCTTCCCCAGATGAAAAGCGAAGTCTTAAGGTCACATCCAACTGACCCGGACGATCACAGGTGATGACAACAACCCACAAATCCTCAAGCCCCATGCTTTCGTCCAACCCATCTATCCCCTCTCGTTGGTCACAGGTCTGCCCTCCCAAGCTGTGAGTCCAAATCACTTCCTCAACATCTGGGGCGAACTCTTGAGGGTCTGCGACAAGAACTGTCGCTAAATCTGGGCCCAAACTGTCCAACCAATAAAAGGAATACACCCGGCTGTCTCCCAGGCTAAAAAAGTTTGAAGCTCCCTCTCCCAGATCTCCAAAACCAAAGCGCCCGCAGTTCTGAAAGGGAAGAACCAGGGCCAATGTCAAAGCTCCAACTAGGGCGGCAAAAAAATTTAATTTCCCAGGACTCATCCTTCGGCTTCCTCTCTCTTTCCCTTATCTTCTCAGTCCCGTGGCTA
>SKYF01000047.1 GCA_007128005.1 Bdellovibrionales bacterium | reverse complement strand
CCCGTGGACTTTTATTCCAACGGAGACATTTCCGTATTTGTCGACTCTGACTCCGAACTGCGGGCAACTATCTACTGGCCAGGCAGTGAGCCTGGCAGCAGTCTTGGAAGGGCCCACTTTGTCCTTGAGGACAGGATTTTTGATGGATCTAAAACCAGGATTCTGATTAATGAGATGGTGAGGATTCATCATGATACAGCATATCCTCAGCGCAGTTTTTTATATTTAGGAGGGTTTGATCGGCGGTCCTTTGAAGTGCATTTTTGGCAGGGCAAGGGAGGCGATGCTCCCGGAATGAGTTTGGTTTTTAAGGAGCCCGTGGCGGCGGAATCCATTGGATTTAGAGCCGGACGGGACTACAGCGGATTTACTCATAAGCGCGGCCCTCGGCAGATTTCAGAGGTGCAGTTTTGTTCCAAGATCCTACGTTAGGGCCGTGTTTCTCCCAAGGGTCGGTGGAGTTTCAAGCTGAAAAATCAGTTTTTATTTGTTCAAAGTGGACGTGAGCCCTGGCTTGAAGAGGCCATGACTCTGTACACTCAGAAAATTTCCCGCCAGCTCAGCTTTGAGATCAGGGCAATCAAGGCCAAGCCTCTGGCCAGAGAGCAGGCCGCTCATAAAATCCTCAGTGAAGGTGAACAGCTCTTATCTCAACTCAAGCCAGACGACTATGTGATTGTATTCGATCAGCGTGGTCGAGGCTCTAAGTCCTCAGAGCACTTTGCTGAGAGCTTAACCAGAGTTTGGGAGATGGGTAAAAGCCGAGTGGTCTTTGTTGTGGGCGGAGCCTTTGGACTGAGTGAAAAACTACGGGCAAGAGCCAACCTGACCTTGAGTCTAGGGCCCCTTACTTTTAACCATCATGTGGCCATCCTTGTTGCCCTAGAGCAAATCTACCGGGCAAGTACCATCTGGAAGTCAATTCCCTACCACAATTAGGCCCTAAGTCCTAAGTTCTAAATCCTAATCCCTAAATCCTAATCCCTAAGCGAGCCTTGGAAATTGGCCTTTAGGGGAAGCCTCAAAGCGTCGATGGAACAGGATATGAGTGACTCACCTGAAAACAGTAAAAAGATGGTGCCCATTGCCATCACAGAGTTTCTCAACGGGATGAAGGCCCCAGGGGACCTCTATATTCGGATGTCCAGCGGCAAGGATGTGCTTGTCTTTAAGGCGGGGTCACGATTTGAGCAAGAGCGTCTCGACAAGTATATGGATAAGAACATCACCCATCTCTATGTGTCCTTTGAAGACCTTAAGAAGATCTGCGATGCAGTGGTGAGTTTTGCTGAGGCAGGGATCTCTCAGCGCTTTCTTGATATCACCAAAAAGGCCTTTCTTCTGCAAAATGCTACATCATCAGTTTATCGTAGCTTTGAGACAATTGGGATTGAACTGGATTCTTTTCAAGCGGCCACTAAGACTGCAGATGCAGTCTTGGAGATGATTAATACCGATTACGATATCCTCTCTATGTTTGAGATTTTGCATTCTGCTGACCACCATTTGGCGGGGCATGGGGTTGCCTGTTCCATACTCTCCCCAGTGATTGGTTATGAGATGGGCTTTCAGCGTCCAGGGACGATGAAGCTCTTAGCTCTGGGTGGTTTTATGCATGACATTGGAAAGTCCCAGGTTTATCAGGAGGTTTTGGATAAGCCCTTGGCTCGACTCAATGCTGAGGAGATCAAGGAGTATCAGCGCCACTGTTTGCGGGGTGCTGAGATGCTTAAAAGCCTCAGACTTAAGTCAGATGACCTTGTAGCTATTGTCTTTCAGCACCATGAGCGTAATGATGGCAGTGGCTATCCGCAAAGATTAAGGGGGCCCAAGATTCACCCCTTGGCTAAGATTGTCGGCCTGGCCTCTGAGTTTTTGAATATGGTGATGCCAAATCCAAAATTTCAGAAGAAGCCCTACACCCACCAGGAGGCCTTAAATATGATTACCTCTGGTTTTGGTCAGCCTTTTGAAAGAGATGTCTATGAAGCCCTGTGCAGAGTGGTTGGCAAAAAAGAGAAAAAAGATGAGTCCAAGGCCAGTTAGTCTAGCAAAATGAAGCTATCTGTTGTCCTCCCCACATACAATGAGATGTCCCTTGGCCTGTACCCACGGATTCTACAGCGCCTTAAATCAGTTTCAGAAGTTGAGGTCATCGTGGTGGACCGCCACAGTGAGGATGGCACGCCGGAGCTAGCTCAAAAGCAGGGCTTTCAGGTCCTCAGCTCTGAGAGCAACTCTCGAGCTGTGCGCTTAAATGTGGGCATTGCCCAGGCCTCTGCTCCCATGATCCTCCTTCATCATCCGCGCAGTCTGTTGCTGGAAGGGGCTCTAGAGGCCCTTTTGGATGTGGTTGAGACTACAAGACCACCGAGCTCAAGTCAGCTTTGGGGGGGCTTCACCCATCAATTCGATATAGAGCACCCACTACTTCGTTTTACATCTTGGTACTCCAACGAGGTCAGAGCCAGAAGACGAGGTATTGTTTACTTGGATCACTGTATCTTTGCCCACCGTAAGCTGTTGGGCCGAGCCCCCTTTGTCCCTGAGGTGGAGATCTTTGAGGACACTCTGTTGAGTGAAAAGCTCTATCGAAGGGCTGGTGCCCCTTTAATTCTACGTCCCATCAGTCAGACCTCGGCTCTACGTTTTCAGCGCCGGGGCATTTGGCGTCAAGCCCTGCTCAACCAGGCTCTCAAAGTGGGCTACCACCTGAACTTTCCCAACACCTGGATGAACCGCATTTATGAAAACCGTATTTGGCTCAACTCTAAACAGTAGCCACAGCGCCGCCGCAACTGGAGCCGCTGCCGGCGGTGCAGCCATAGCAGTGTTGGCCTAGGACAATGTCCCTCTTTTCCAGGCTGGCCAAATCAAAATCCCGGATATGGCGGGAGTTCTGGCTTTGCACGGGCAGGTCCAGCATCTGATTGAAGTCACAGTCGTAGAGTTGTCCATCCCAGCCGATGGACAGGGTGTTTCGGCACATCACACAGCCGGCCGCTGCCGGATTGAAGGCATTCACCAGGGTGGTCATATAGGACTCATAGTTTTCCGTACGAATCAAATACTCCAGGTACCTTGAGATGGGCATATTGGTGATACAGTACAGGCTATTGAAGTCGATGTCGTAGTCCGCTTTGAGCCGAGCCTTAAACTCTCTCTCCAGTCCCCCTTGATCCCCGGGCAAAAAACAGCCGGATGGGTTGTAGACCAGGTTCAGCTTCAGGCCCGAGCCCTCTTGACCATAGCCCACCTCGTTGAGCATTTTCAGAGCCCGAATGGACTTGTCAAACACCCCATCCCCTCTCTGTCGATCCGTGCGGTTTTTGCTAAAGTGGGGCAGTGAGGAGACCACCTCCACCTGGTGCTCTTTAAAAAACTGAGGCAGGTCATTGTATTTGGGGTTGGCCAAGATAATAGTCAGGTTG